>JAJUGF010000055.1 GCA_029268495.1 Gracilibacillus sp. | reverse complement strand
TTTGTGTATGCAGATTGAATGGCTTGTTGTGCTGCTTGTTTGTCTTTCTCATTTAAATTCTTTCCATTCATTAAATTCGCTACAGCACTTTTCGCTTGTTCAAACATCTTGTTTTGCATAAGAATCCTCCTTAGAGTTACATTTAGGCATTGTATGCTTATTTTTTAACAGTCTGTTAGACGAAAAAAATAAGCTTGACCAACTATTTGTGGTCAAGCTTATTATGGAGAAAACTCTTATGATTCATACAATTTAATTATTACCAAGAGACACATTTTTCGGTAACGACAGATATTCTGCTAAGAAATGACCGATTCCGTCACCCTCATTTGTGGCTGTTTCGTATTTTGCAACTTGTTTTAATTCTTTGATTGCATTTCCCATTGCAACACCAACTCCAGCATACTCAATCATTTCCAAATCATTGTCCTCATCACCAAATGCAATAATCCGTTCTTTAGGTATATGGAAATAATGTGCGATTTTATGTAATCCAACAGATTTGTTAATTCCTTTTCGAACAATTTCAATCACATTCCATGGCACACCCCATTTGCGATGCTCAATCATAGATGCATGTTCATCATCTAAATATTGACGTAATTCATCGATATGGTGATCACTCGGTTGGATGAGAATAGAAGTGGGATCAGCCTGTAAATGATTTTTTAAACTACCAATTGTGATGAGGTCCCGCTCATCTGGCTCTGTAAATGCATCAATGATATGTTGGTCAAATTTGTCTAAATACATGTTATCCTGAATCTCTGCAAAGATATTATGTACTTCAAAGTCATAACATGTTTGAATGATTTTTTTTGCGGTACGATTCGGTAAAGGGGAATGAACAACGTCCCATGAACGATTTGTAGGATGATGAATGAGAGCACCATTAAAATTAACCATAGGAGTGTCTAATCCCAATTCTTTATAATATCGAATACTAGATCTATGGGGTCTACCTGTAGCAATAACAACAATATGGCCTTCAGCTATTGCTTTGGCAACAATGGATTTTGTATAAGGATTAATTGTCTTATTGTCATTTAATAAAGTACCATCTAAATCTAATGCGATTAAATGCTTTTTAAAATTCATTATTTATCACCTCATTATGTAGTATAGTCTATAGTTGATATAGATGATTGTAAAGTTCTTGTATAGTTTAGTATCATTTTTTTGCAAGAAATATTAGGAAGTTATATCATAGAGATAGACAAGCGGAAGGAAAGGAATTGTGTAATGATTACTATAACGAAAGAATACTGGTCAAATATCCCTGTGTTACATGTGGTGGATCAACAAAAGAAAGAAGAGGCATTACCAACATTAACCTACATACATGGTATTACAAGTGCGAAAGAACATAATTTACCAATTGCATATTTATTGGCAGAGAAAGGATATCGTGTCATTTTACCTGACTGTATGCATCATGGGGAGAGAGAAGAGAATATCTCTTCCGAAGCATTACAAATGCAATTTTTTGATATTGTAAAACAAAACTTAGACGACATTGAGACAATTTACGAACATTTAGTGATGAATGGATTAGTAGAAGTGGATCGATTTGGTCTAGCGGGAACGAGTATGGGTGGTATTACTACCGCTGCTGCACTTACACAATTTTCATGGGTTACATGTGCTGGTATCTTAATGGGTACACCAAAATTAACGCTATTTGCAAAAGATATGATTGAAAAAATGAAAGCATCAGTACCTAATTTTCCAGTACCTGATGAACAAATAACACTATTATTAGAGGAATTAACTGAAATTGATTTATCTGTTCAGAAAGATAAAATATTTGGACGTCCAATATTTTTCTGGCATGGGGAAAAGGATGATGTCGTGCCTTTTGCACATTCCTATGATTTTTATGAAGAAATAATCCCAGATTACAAAAATCCAGAAAACATTCATTTTCTTAAAGAAATAAATAGAGGACACAAAGTAAGTCGACTTGCGATTGTAGAATTTACGAATTGGTTAGAATACAAGCTGTGATGAAAATCATTTTCCAAACATATTGTTATCGTTTATAATAAAAGTATCTTTAGAGAGAAGAAGGAGGGGTTATGAATGGATCAAGCGCTTGAAGAAAATTTAATGGGTGCATTAGAGAATGTAATTGACCCAGAATTGGGTATTGATATTGTGAATTTAGGCCTTGTATATGGCGTGGATTTAGATGATGAAGGTATTTGTACTGTTACAATGACACTTACTGCAATGGGATGTCCGTTAGCTGGTCATATTGAACAAGATGTGAAAAGAGTAATGGAAGATATTCCTGAAGTAAAAGAAACAGTTGTAAATATTGTCTGGAGTCCCCCATGGTCAAAAGATCGTATGTCACGATATGCGAAGATTGCATTAGGTATTCCGGATTAATATAACGCTTTGTAATCAAATCAGCACTGGAAACCCCCATTTTGTCTATTCCTAGTCAAATGGGGGTTTTGTATGTTCATAAAAATGCAGTATTGATTTTTTTAGTGCAATTAAGCCAGAAACTATATGCTATTAGTTTTAATCTAAAAACAACTTATCTTCTAATTTATTCACATGTATAATCCATTCTTGATTGGACTTTTGTTCTATAAATGTTTCTTTTTTTAATTGACTAAGAGTACGACTGATTGTTTCACGACTTGTCCCAATCATGTTCGCTAATTCTCGATTGGAGAAATGTTTTGTTAATAAATAGGAACCATCTTTTTGCTCTCTACCGTCTTTTTTAACTAATCTTAATAGTAACATCATTACTTGTTCGTGTGTCGTGTGTAAAATTTGTTCTTCTAGGCGATGTTGTAAATCAACAATAATATCACCTAATACTTTGAATATTTTTACACTTATTTGAGGGTATTGAATTAAAAATTGTTCAAATTGCTTTTTGGGAATATAGACTAACAAACTTGGTGTAGTCACTTCAGCATGTGCTGGATAGCCATCATTTCGAAAGAATCCTTGATGTGGGAACATATCTCCTTTATTTAACACATTCACAATTTGTTCTCTACCTTGCACATCTGTACGATAAATCTTTACTGTACCTTCAAGAATAAAATAGACATTTGTTAATGGTTCTTCTTGCATGAACACATGGGTACCTTTTTTGTATCTTTTTGTATGAGCAATTTCCTTTAATGCATTTACTTCATAGTCACTCAGTTCTTTAAAAATAGGTATCGCATGTAAAATACGTACAATAGATTGCTCAATCAACAGAATATCCCCCTTTTTTATAAAATAAACACGTGTGGACAAATTTAACCAACACTAATGGCGAGTTCTAGTGTAAGTGTACGACAAAATAAGTGGTTCTATTTTTGTTGTATAAGTAAACCCCCTGCCATCATGCTGACAAGGGGTAGACGTAAAGGGCTTAATTTTCTTCAGTTAAAATTCCATCACCTAAAATGATTGCGATGATACTAAAAATTGCCGCTACAGCTAACGTACCAGGAATATTCATCGCATCACCAGCCATACTTGCTAATACATATCCTACAACTAAACTGATAAGTAGTGCCCAAAATATTGTCATGACATACTTCATTATAATGTTCACCTCATATTCTCTTCAAAATCTATGTATTTGCTGCATTCATTCTGTAAATAAAACATATACTTATATCTTACCAAATGTTTTAAAGAAAATAAATAATTATTTCTGATTTACAGTTGTAACCTTTTTGTAATCTTTTCTATGTTTACGTTATCGCTGGAAAACGTTAAAATAGTCCTATAAAGAAAATTGTGAACATTTCCAAGGAGTGCATACATTGAAGAAGCGATTTGGAATTATCTTAATACTAATCTTGTTCTTAGTGAGTACAACTGGTTGTATGAAGGCAAGTGGTGGTAGTGATATTACACGAGTTGGCATGTTAATTGAGCATTCTATCAATGATCAGACATGGGGAAATAAAGGGTATCGTGGACTACTTGCAATACAAGAGGAACATAATGTCGAAGTGTTCTTTCAAGAAGGTGTGAACACACAACAACAAGTAAACTATGCTGTAGAGCAATTTGTAAATAACGGTGTTCAATTAATCATTGGTCATAGTAGTATATATGGAGAGTATTTTCATAAACTTCAAGCGGCATATCCTGATATTGAATTTTTATATGTAAATGGTGCATATTCAGATGAGAATTTAACAAGTCTTAATTTTAATTCTCTATCTATGGGTTTTTTCGCTGGAATGATTGCAGGTAAAATGTCGGAAACGGGAAAAGTTGGCATTATCGCTGCATACGAATGGCAACCTGAAGTAGAAGGTTTCTATGAAGGTGTAGCATTTGAAAATCCGAATGTCGATGTCGAAATAAAGTATGTATATAGTTGGGATAAGTCTCCATTAGCGCTAGAGTATTATAATGAAATGGTAGAACAAGGTGTCGATGTGATTTACCCAGCAGGAGATGCATATAGTATTCAATTAATAGAAGCAGCCAAAGCAGACGATATTTATTCTATTGGATATGTAAATGATCAACAATCAATCGGTGGAGATTCTGTTTTAACTAGTACGATTCAACATGTTGATAAATTATATCTTTATGCCGTAGAGCAAATAATGAATGAGGAACTTGCCGGAGGTATATATAATTATGGTTTTCAACAAGAAGTCATTTCTATGGGACCATATAGTGAACGTATTCCAAAGCAATATCAAGATAAAATAGATACGTATATAAAGACATATATCGAAACAGGGTTATTACCGCATCAAATACAATAAAAATAGTAGTGAAAGGCGAGAAGAAACTTTGATTCTTCTCGCTTTTTGTATTAAATAAAGCTTCGATATTACATGGTTGAGATGAAGTATAACTGCTTTTAAAATATTTTTTAGTGGTTTCTGTCAAGAAAAGGAGAAAATATAGTACTTGAAATTATTGAGAAAATATTTTAAAATTAGTACCAAGTCTTAATAATTGCTATTAATTCCTTTGAGAGGAAGGATCAATATGAAAGCTGGAATAATTGGAACTGGTCATTACGCACCAGAAAAAGTATTAACAAATGCTGATTTAGAAAAAATAGTAGATACAAGTGATGAATGGATTCGTACACGTACAGGTATAGAAGAAAGAAGAATCGCAAGTGATAATGAAGATACTTCTGATTTAGCTTATATGGCTGCATGTAATGCACTAGAAGAAGCAGGAATAAAAGGAGAAGAATTAGATCTAATTTTAGTAGCAACAGTAACACCAGATCAATCTTTTCCAACAGTATCGTGTAAATTACAAGATCGATTAGGAGCAACCCATGCTGCTGCAATGGATATTAGTGCAGCTTGTGCTGGATTTATGTATGGATTAATTACAGCAAAGCAATTTATCGAAACAGGCGCATATAAATATGTACTCATTATCGGAGCTGACAAATTATCCAAAATTACGGATTGGACAGATCGTAATACTTGTGTTCTGTTCGGTGATGGTGCAGGTGCTGCAGTAATGGGGCCGGTAAGTGAAGAGAGAGGTATTCTTTCTTTTGAATTAGGTTCTGATGGATCTGGTGGAAAACACTTAGCGGAAGAGAATAATCATATTGAAATGAATGGCCGAGAAGTATTTAAATTTGCTGTACGACAAATGCCAGAATCGTCTGTGCATGTAGTGGAAAAGGCAGGATATGCTAAAGAAGATGTTGATTATTTAATTCCACACCAAGCAAATATTCGTATTATGGAAGCTGCAAGACAACGATTAGGAATTCCTGAAGATCGATTAGCAGTAAATGTGAACAAATATGGGAACACTTCTGCAGCATCTATTCCAATTGCTTTGTCAGAAAGCGTAAAAAACGGTAAAATTAATGATGATAATTTAATTGTATTAGTAGGTTTTGGCGGCGGCTTAACATGGGGTGCTGTTGCAATAAAGTGGGGAAGATAAAGAAATTGGATTGAAGGAGGAAATAGAATGGCTAAGAATAGAGTAGTAATCACTGGCTTAGGTGCCATCACACCACTTGGTAACGATGTAGAAACATTTTGGAATCATTTAAAATCAGGCGTATCTGGTATTGATTATGTGACAAAAGTAAATAAAGATGATTTCCCAGCCAAAGTGGCAGGAGAAGTAAAAGATTTTGAAGCAACAAAATATATGGATCGTAAAGACTCTAAACGTATGGACTTGTTTACGCAATATGCTGTCGCAGCAGCTAGAATGGCAGTAGAGGATGCTAATCTTGAAATTACAGATGACATTGCTCCACGTGTCGGTGTGTGGATTGGTTCAGGTATTGGTGGAATGGCAACATATGATGAACAATTCAGACGATTCATGGAAAAAGGGTATAAAAAAGTAAGTCCATTTTTCGTACCGATGTTGATTCCAGATATGGCTTCAGGTCAAGTTTCTATTCAACTAGGTGCAAAGGGGATCAATAATTGTTCCGTAACTGCATGTGCTTCAGGTGCTAATTCCATTGGAGATGCATACAAAGTAATTGAACGTGGAGATGCGGATTTCATGATTACAGGTGGTGCAGAGGCGCCTTTAACACCTATGTCATTTGCAGGATTCTCCACAGCAAAAGCATTATCATTTAATGATGATCCTAAAACAGCAAGTCGACCATTTGACAAAAATCGCGATGGTTTTGTAATGGGAGAAGGTTCAGGAATTATCATATTAGAATCATTAGAGTCAGCCCAAAAACGTGGTGCAAAAATATATGCAGAAATCGTTGGGTATGGCGCATCAGGTGATGCTTATCATATTACATCACCAGCTCCAGAAGGAGAAGGTGCTGCACGAGCAATGAAACAAGCAATAGAGGATGCGGGTATCCATGTAGAAGATGTCGATTATATTAATGCACATGGTACAAGTACGGAATACAATGACTCATTTGAAACAGCAGCAATTAAGTCTGTATTTGGTGAACATGCATATGCATTAGATGTATCTTCTACAAAATCTATGACAGGTCACTTATTAGGTGCAGCAGGTGCAATTGAAGCAATTGCTTGCGTTAAAGCGATTCAGGAATCTATTGCACCACCAACAATCAATTATGAAACACCAGACGAGAATTGTGATTTGAATTATGTTCCTAATGAGGCGAAAGAAAAAGAAATCAATGTTACATTAAGTAATTCATTGGGCTTTGGTGGACATAATGTTTCACTTATCTTCAAGAAATTTCAAAACTAACGACATAACAGAATTAAAAGCGAAGAAAGTATAAAAACTTTCTTCGCTTTTTTCTGTCTATTTGTTTACTAAAATAAAAAATGTATTCATATATATAGAAATAATTAGTGAGAATTTACATACATGTTCTACTAAGTGATTTCAAATCGGTTCGGCCTTGGATTAAACGGACAACATTAACGTAAAAAATGGACAAGCAGGTGAAAGAAATGATCTATGCTCTATTATTTTTACTTGGATTTGGTTTTGCTATCTCAGGTGGTGTTTCTATTATATTGTATTTAAATTTTATCCCTGCAGGTTTACCGTTTGCTGATTATTTATCTGTTATTCAAACAAGAATGGAATGTTATTTTTTTATAATTGGCATTATTTTAATGGGGATTGCGCTAAATAAGTTAACAGTTATGTCTGTAAAATAATAACATAAAAAGAATAATTAAGTCTGATTTGGTCATACTGATGGATAAGAAATTTGGATAAAGTGAGGGTTTTCCTATGTTATATTTACATGATGTGTGGGTGAATTGGTTTGAAGGTGAAGAAAATGGCTATAACATATGTCCATTTCATGAGTGGCGAACATCTGATGGTATAGAAATATTAGATCAAATTCCGGTACTCTATATTGATAATAAAACATATCATTCCATTGAAAACGACTTACACGATATTCCGAAAGAAGTATTAGACCAAATTTATAAACGGGCATATGTAAGAAAAAATCAAGAACGTAATGTATTAGAATATGCAGCAATTGTGACAAATGGAAAATCCATATTAGCATTTGACACGATGGGATATCATATTCCAATTCGAAAGAGCAGATTAATTCCGAGACAGGAACGGTTAGTATTAGATTTGATTGAAGGTAGGAATCCTAAAATATATGAATTAACAGAAACAGAGGAAAAAGAATACCACATCTTATCATTATCACCTGAAGCAATGATTGGATTAACGAGAAAAGAACGTCAATTAAAACAATTGTTAATGATTGCGTTAGATCAATTACAAGTCTCTGAATGTATAGAGGAAGTAAGGTATTGGTTAACAGAGTGGAGACCAGAAGATTATATAATGATTAAAGAGATGGATTTCAAAACAGCTTGGAATGAACTATATCAAGATTTAGTAACTGGATGGTCAGTAAATCACGAACAATTTTGCCAACAAATCATGAAAGGTCAATCTTTTTATGAGAATATCATTGAGTCAGAGCAAAATGGCCAAATTTCAAAAACAGTAAATTAATGAGATTGGGTAAAAGAATTTTTAATCTAAAAAATCCAAACGATGCGATAGTTATTTACCGAGTCGTTTGGATTTTTTGCGTATATAACTTTAATTGGTAATTTTGAATCTTTATATGTGCGTTGTAATCGCTCCGGCTTGCCCACTCCCCTTTCCATGGGCTTTTTCCTTCAGCTAACTTTTCCAAGCAAAAATCACTTGGAAAAGTGGATCTTCAGGAAAAAGAATCCCATAGGAGTGGGAGTGTGCGCCTTCGCTTAGTGAAGTTCTACAATGTTTGAAGGTGCTTATATATTGGGTTGTTACAGATATGAGCTTATTATGTTCATTATGATACGTAATTAAATAACTAAATCATAGTCTATATGGAATATAGGCAACATTTTTATACTTACAAAAGGTGTAGAATATAAAAAGCATAGGCGTCCATTTCCACTATTAAGGAAAAAAACCACGGAAAGGGGAACGGACAAGCCGTAGCGGGTTCAACGCAGTCATCTAAACGGGCACTTACGCTTTTGCTTCATCCAGCTCCAGTGCCCAGAAACTAGGTGACTTCACGAATCAACGATCAATAAGTCATCATCGATTCGCAAGCTCATCGTGATTCCTTTATTTCTGTTGATGCGTTCCAGTCACTACGTTTCTAAACGGGCACTTACGCTTTTGTTTTTACTCTTCCTAATCCCATTGCTTTTTTGGCTTTCTTTAACATTTTATTTGCAACAAAATTTGCCTTTTCTGCACCTTCATCAAGTAATTGATCAAGTTCTTCTGATTCCATAAGTTGATTGTATTTCTCTCTAATTGGTCGTAATGTTTCGATTACTACATTTGCTGTATCTTGCTTAAATTCCCCATAACCTTTACCTTTATATTTTGCTTCTAAAGATGCAATAGATTCACCAGTACAGCTTGCATAAATGGTTAATAAGTTACTAATGCCTGGCTTATTCTCTTTATCATATGTCACAATGCCATCTGAATCTGTTACGGCACTTTTTATTTTTTTCTCAATTTGTTTTTCTGTATCGAGCATATATATAGCTGATTTTTGATTTTCATCCGATTTACTCATTTTCTTAGTAGGGTCTTGTAATGACATAATACGTGCTCCTACTTTAGGAATGCTAATTTCTGGCACAGTAAAAATATCGTTGTAGCGGTTGTTAAATCGCTGTGCAAGGTCTCGCGTTAGTTCTAAATGTTGTTTTTGATCTTCTCCTACTGGTACAATATCTGTTTGATACAATAAAATGTCTGCAGCCATTAATGGTGGGTATGTTAGTAACCCTGCTGATACTGCTTCTTTACCTTTTGCTTTGTCTTTAAATTGAGTCATTCTCTCTAACTCACCAATGTAACTGACTGTTTGAAGCATCCAGCCTAACTGCGTATGTGCAGGTACTTCTGATTGAATAAACAATACAGATTTCTCTGGATTAATTCCAGAAGCGATATATAATGCTGCTAATGATTTTATGTTGTGTCGTAATTCTAAACGATCTTGTGGTACTGTGATTGCATGTTCATCAACTACACAAAAATAACATTCATTCTCTTCTTGTAAATCAACGAAATGTTTCATTGCTCCTAAATAATTACCTAATGTCAATGTGCCACTAGGTTGAATTCCTGAAAATATCTTTTTCAATTTTTTCACCTCATCAAATAATAAGATTTTTACTTTCATCTAAAGGATTATTAAAAATTCACACAAAAATAGCCCATTCTATTCCCTAGAGAAAGGGACGAATGAACCGCGGTGCCACCCTTATTATTCCGCAAATGCAGAATCACTTCAAATCTAAATTAGCTCCAAAGTCCAATTCCAATTCACCTTGATGCTTGTTTTCACCAACCACAAGCTCTCTAAAAATCAGCGGGTTATTGTACTACGCCTTTTTCATAGCTAGTCATATTACTTTTTTATATTATATATATTGTTTAGCATAAAAGCAATACCTGATACATAGTAAAGACAACTAATAAGTAAATGATACTGTCAAATGAACATAAATAAAGAGGTGTATAGCTTAACAAATACTATTAAAATAAAACAAGAAAGTACACTAAAAAAAGGGTGAATGGAGATGAACCAATATCATAATCATTCTGTCTCAATGGAAGAGTATTTTCGGATACGTGAAAGCTCTGATGCATTATTAGAATATGTATATGAATTATGAAGTTAGGGAGTATTGGATTATTAATCCGATGCTAATTACCCGCTTTTTGTATGACTCTCATTACTATATATTCTGTATTTCCTTCATTTAACAAACCTCTTTAAAGTATAGAAAAATATTAAGTTTCAAGATTTATATTAGTGAAATTTCAATTACTATAGTATGTCATGATTATAAATAATAAATCACCAATTGCACAATGGATAAACTAAGTAGTCCAATTCCTTGAGTGATAAAAAACTTGATGGTACTTGGACGAACATGATCAGACATTGCTTTATTTTCAA
>JAJUGF010000054.1 GCA_029268495.1 Gracilibacillus sp. | reverse complement strand
TTTTACAACAGAAAATGTAGTAGAGATAAATTGCCATGGTGGTTTAGCATCTGTGAACCGAATATTAGAATATGTATTAACAAGAGGGGCAAGGCTTGCAGAACCTGGTGAATTTACAAAACGAGCATTCTTAAATGGACGGATTGATTTATCACAAGCAGAGGCTGTCATGGATTTAATTCGAGCAAAAACAGATAAAGCAATGAATGTGGCATTAAAACAATTAGATGGAAAACTATCCAAACTTGTGACAACTCTTCGTCAAAAATTAATTGAGACAGTTGCACATGTCGAAGTTAATATAGATTATCCGGAATATGATGATGTCGAGGAAATGACCAATAACATGTTGCGTGAAAAGACAGAAGAAGTAGCGGTAGAAGTAGAGAAATTGTTAAGCATGGCGAGACAAGGTAAAATCCTAAGAGAAGGGATTGCGACAGCGATTATTGGCCGCCCAAATGTAGGGAAATCTTCTCTGCTAAATGCATTAGTCCAAGAAACAAAGGCAATTGTTACAGATATTCCGGGGACGACACGTGATGTAATTGAGGAATATGTCAATATTAAAGGTATTCCATTAAGACTTGTAGATACTGCAGGAATTAGAGAAACAGAGGATATCGTCGAAAAGATTGGTGTCGAACGGTCACGACAAATGTTAAAAGAATCGGATTTAATTTTGCTTGTATTAAATAATGGAGAAGTATTGTCTGATCAAGATAGACAATTGTTTGAAGCAGCAAAAGGTTTAGAATATATTGTTATTGTTAATAAGACAGATTTAGAACAAAAATTGGACATCGATGAAGTAAAGCAATTAGCAGGAGATAAGAAAATCATTACAACTGCTTTAATTGAAGATAAAGGAATAAATGAGTTAGAAGACGCAATTGCCGCAACATTCTTTGCTGGAGATATTGACAGTGGTGATTTAACATATGTATCGAATGTAAGACATATTCAATTATTGCAACAAACATTGAATGTACTAGAAGATGCAAATCAGGCAATTGATGCGAATATGCCGATTGATTTAGTTCAGATTGATGTGACTCGTGCATGGGAACTATTAGGGGAAATTATAGGTGACACGGTTCAAGACAGTTTGATTGATCAATTGTTCTCCCAATTCTGTTTAGGTAAATAAATGAAAAAAAGAAAGAAGGAAATCAGCAATGTCAACTTATGAAGCTGGTCAATATGATGTAATTGTTGTCGGAGCAGGTCATGCTGGAGTAGAAGCGGCGTATGCGGCTGCTAGACGCGGCGCAAAAACACTTATGTTAACAATGAATTTAGATATGATCGCATTTATGCCATGTAATCCATCGATTGGTGGTCCAGCAAAAGGAATCGTTGTAAGAGAAATCGATGCACTTGGTGGATTAATGGGGAAAGTAATTGATAAAACATATATTCAGATGCGTATGTTAAATACAGCAAAAGGTCCTGCTGTTCGTGCATTACGTGCACAAGCGGACAAGCCGTTATATATTCAAGAAATGAAGAAAACATTAGAAGAAGAGCCCAATATTACGTTACGACAAGGAATGGTGGAAAAACTTGTTGTAGAAGATGGGAAATGTACTGGTGTGATTACAGAAACAAAAGCATTGTATCGTGCCAAAGCTGTCATTATTACTACAGGTACGTTTATGCGTGGTCGTGTGATTATTGGTGATATTTCATATGAAAGTGGTCCAAATAACCAACGTGCGAGTGTCAAGCTAGCAGAAAATCTAGAAGAACTAGGTTTTGAACTAGTCAGGTTCAAGACAGGAACACCGCCACGTGTTGTTCATCATACGATTGATTATAGTAAAACAGAAATTCAACCAGGGGACGAGAATCCACAACACTTTTCTTATGAAACAACAGAGGCAATTACAGAACAAATCCCTTGTTGGTTAACACATACAAATAAAAGAACACATCAGATTATTAATGACAATTTAGGTCTATCTGCAATGTATTCAGGGATGATTAAAGGTACTGGTCCTAGATATTGCCCATCGATTGAAGACAAAATTGTTCGCTTTCATGATAAGCCTCGTCACCAAATTTTCCTTGAGCCCGAAGGAAGAAATACGGAAGAGGTATATGTGCAAGGATTATCGACATCTTTACCTGAATATGTACAGAAGGAAATTTTAAGAAGTATTCCAGGTTTAGAAGAAGCAGAAATTATGCGAGCAGGTTATGCTATCGAGTATGATGCGGTCGTACCAACACAATTATGGCCAACACTTGAAGTGAAAAACATTGAAGGCGTCTTTACAGCAGGTCAAATCAATGGAACATCTGGTTATGAAGAAGCAGCAGGCCAAGGTATGATGGCAGGGATTAATGCAAGTGCGAAAGCATTAGGCAAAGACTCGTTAATTTTAGATAGATCCCAAGCATATATCGGTGTATTGATCGATGATTTAGTAACAAAAGGCACAAACGAACCATATCGATTATTGACATCTCGTGCAGAATACCGTCTTTTATTAAGACATGATAATGCGGACTTACGCTTAACAGAAATCGGCTATCAATTAGGTACCATTCCACAAGAGCGTTATGATCGATTTGTACAGAAAAAACAGTTGATTGAAGAAGAAAAGACGAGATTACAAGAAATTCGTCTCAAACCAACAGAAGAATTGCAAGCATTGATGGAAGAAATCGGCGGAACAAAATTAAAAGATGGCATCTTAGCATATGACTTATTAAAACGTCCTGAAGTGACTTATGATATCATTGACAAAGTATGTCCAAGTGAAAAAGAATTATCCCAAGAAGTGAAAGAACAAGTAGAAATTCAAATTAAGTATCAAGGCTATATTTCTAAATCGAATCAACAAGTAGAACGAATGAAGAAAATGGAAAGTAAGCTAATACCTGATGACATTGATTATGATGCGATTAGTGGTATTGCTACAGAAGCAAGAGAGAAATTGAAGAAAGTTCGTCCGTTATCTGTAGCTCAAGCGTCTCGTATATCAGGTGTGAATCCTGCTGATGTGTCGATATTACTTGTCTACATTGAGCAAGGGAATATTGCTAGAGTATCTAATGATTAAATAGAGAGGAGCAACTTGATTCATGAATGTTGCTACATTTCGAGAAAATTTATTGGAACAAGGGATTGAGCTATCTGATCACCAGATAGCTCAATTTGAAACATATTACGAGATTTTAGTGGAATGGAACGAAAAAATGAATTTAACTGCAATTACAGAAAAAGAGGAAGTATTTGCAAAGCATTTTTATGATTCTGCAACGGCAGCATTTTATTTTGATTTCACGCAAGATATTCATTTATGCGATGTCGGAGCAGGGGCAGGGTTTCCGAGTATTCCATTGAAAATTCTTTTTCCACATATCCATGTAACCATTGTTGATTCTTTACAAAAAAGGATTACATTTCTAAATCATTTAGCGGCAAATCTCGGTTTAGAAGGGGTATCTTTTTATCACAATAGAGCAGAAATCTTTGGTCAAGACGAACAGTTCCGTCACAAATTTGATGTAGTATTAGCAAGAGCTGTTGCTAGAATGACGGTATTGAGTGAACTTTGCCTGCCATTAGTCCGTACAAACGGTGTATTTATAGCAATGAAGGGTGCCAATGCACAACAAGAATTGGAAGAAGCGGAAAATGCATTGGATCTTTTAGGTGGTACTATTGATAAAGTGCATTCTTTTTCTCTACCAGAAGAAAGTGGAGATAGAAATATTATTATCATGAACAAAAAAAGAAAGACACCGAAGAAGTTTCCTCGAAAACCAGGTGTACCAAATAAAACACCATTACTATAATCAAAGATAGGTTCCTTATTTTATACATGAAGTATGTAGAACTTTGCTAGAGAAGGATGGGGAACAATTTACTATCTTGTGACATTTCATAGATTTTAATAGATTTTACTACCTTATTTCCAATTAATTGTGATAAAATAGTAATACAGATGATATGTGCTATGTTCCACGTGAAACATACGTAACATAGGCCGGCTTCTTTGACTTGCTTTGTATAAGAATAAAGCAAGTTTTTCTACGATTATGTTTGTAGTACTTGATGAAGAAAATGAATGTGTTAGGTGAAGATTATGAAGGTGGTGTTTAAGTATGTTACACCCATTTGGTCGTCTATTTGGTATGGGGGAGAAAGTAGAAGAATTAGAGCAGTTAGAAGAGATAGAAGTAAAAGAGGGAAAATCCAATCGTGATGAAGTCATCTTTCTTCCAATTGCAAACATTCAAGCAAATCAATATCAGCCTAGATCCATATTTGATGAAGAAAAAATTAAAGAATTAGCGCAAACATTACAGACTCATGGGTTAATTCAACCAATTGTTGTAAGGCCAGTAGAGAATAGCGAAGAGAACTTTGAAATCATTGCTGGTGAACGTAGATTCCGAGCTGCAACGAGTTTAGGTTGGGAGACAATTCCTGCAATTATACGTGAGATGACAGATAAAGAAACGGCTTCTGTTGCGTTAATTGAGAACTTACAACGAGAAGAATTGACAGTAATAGAAGAAGCAAAGGCATATGAGAAATTAATTGAGTTACATCAATTAACCCAAGAAGCTTTAGCTCAACGTTTAGGAAAAAGTCAGTCAACAATTGCAAACAAAATGCGTTTATTAAAACTACCTGAAGCTGTTCATCAAGCAATCCTAAATAAACAAATCACAGAACGTCATGCAAGAGCACTTATTGTTTTAAAAGAGGAAGAACAGCAAGTAAAGGTATTAGAATATATTATCGAAAAAGAACTTAATGTGAAACAAACAGAACAATATATTGAACGAATAGTCAATAAACCAGAGAAACCTAAAAGACCTAAGTTAAAAGGGGTTAATAAAGATATGCGTATTGCAATGAATACAATTCGTCAATCTTTAGATATGGTTTCAGAAACAGGAATTGATTTAGAAACAGATGAGCAAGACCTTGAGGATTACTATCAAATCACAATTAAAATCCCTAAAAAGAAATAAGTACATTCACCCATCTTTAAGAAAGATGGGTGAATTTGTGTAGGAAAGCATCCTGTAATGATTTTGAAATATAGTAACAAAAAAATATTATTCTAATAATTTTGTCGTAAAAAGTAAAAATAAATTGGAGTAATGATATAATAGAATAGAAATTGTAAAAAAGACGCAAGAGGTAGGTGACGTCATGGGGAAAGTAATTGCTATTGCAAATCAAAAGGGCGGAGTAGGTAAGACGACTTCTTCGGTTAATTTGAGTGCATGTTTAGCATATTTAGGCAACAAGATTCTTCTTGTAGATATTGATCCACAAGGGAATTCAACAAGTGGATTAGGTGTAAATAAAGCAGATGTCGATGCATGTGTATATAATATATTAGTAGATGATAGTGATGTAAACGATGTGTTAGTAGAATCGAAAGTTGCTAATTTAGATATTATTCCTGCGACGATTCAATTAGCAGGAGCAGAGATCGAATTGGTTTCTACTATATCAAGAGAAATTCGCTTAAAAAAGGCGATTGACAGTGTAAAGGACAACTATGATTACGTAATTATCGACTGTCCACCATCATTAGGTTTACTAACAATTAATGCACTAACTGCAGCAAATTCCGTTCTAATCCCAGTACAATGTGAATATTACGCATTGGAAGGGTTAAGTCAATTATTGAATACGATTAGACTTGTTCAAAAACACCTGAATCAAGATTTAGCAATTGAAGGTGTATTGTTAACAATGCTTGATGCAAGAACAAATTTAGGTATACAAGTTATTGGAGAAGTAAAGAAATATTTTCAAAATAAAGTATATCAATCCATTGTACCTCGTAATGTGAGATTAGGAGAAGCACCAAGCCATGGACAACCAATCATAACATATGATCCTAAATCAAAAGGTGCAGAAGTATATTTAGATTTAGCGAAGGAAGTGATGGCCAATGGCTAAGGGTCTAGGTAAAGGTTTGGATGCATTTTTCTCAGATATGGATACAAATAAAGAAGAGACGATAGAAGAGATTCCTTTATCAAAATGTCGCCCGAATCCATATCAACCGCGTACAGTATTTGAAGCCGATGCAATTGAGGAATTAAGAGATTCCATTGAGCAACATGGTGTATTGCAGCCGATTATTGTGAGAAAAAGCATTCGCGGATATGAAATAGTTGTAGGAGAAAGACGTTTTCGTGCTGCAAAAGAAGCAAATTTAAAAACCATTCCTGCCATTGTAAAACAATTAACAGATGAAGAAATGATGGAATTTGCTTTATTAGAAAATATCCAAAGAGAAGACTTAACACCAATTGAAGAAGCACAGGCATATGATCGCTTAATGAATGAATTAGGTATTACTCAAGAAACATTATCACAACGATTAGGGAAAAGTAGATCACATATTGCCAACCTAATTCGACTGTTAAGTTTGCCTAAGGAAATTATCGCGAAAATTAACCAAGGTAGCATCTCAATGGGACATGGAAGAGCTTTATTAGGCTTGAAAGATAAAGAAAAGATGATCCCATTAGCGAATAAAATTGTAACCGAAAAGCTAAATGTTAGACAAGTAGAGACATTGATTCAAACATTAAATGAACAAAAAAAGCAAAAAATAGAGAAAAAAGAGAAGAAGGATATTTTTATCCAAGAAAAAGAGAGCCAATTAAAAGATTACTTTGGAACCAATGTAAAAATTAATAAAGGGAAAAGAAAGGGGAAAATTGAAATTGAGTTTTTCTCTGAAGATGACTTAAATCGCATTTTAGAAAAAATGGAACAATAGAAGTATAGATGGAGAAGTCTGATTGGAAGGTGATCAGACTTCTCCATTTTTATCAAGAGATTGGAGGAATCGCATGGTACTTACAGGTACATTGGTAAATGGATTATGTATTATTATTGGTACATGTTTCGGATTATTATTTCGGAATATCCCGGAGCGTTTAAAACAAACAGCATTGCAAGGGATTGGATTGGTTGTTACAGTCATAGGTGTACAAATGGCAATACAAGCAGACAATATTGTGTTAATTTTGCTTGCTATTTTGCTTGGAAGCATGATTGGCACAGCGATTCAATTAGAAAATCGATTGAATCGTGTAGGACAATTACTTGAATTAAAAGTGAATAAAAATAGTGATGGGAAGATAACAGAAGCATTTGTGACTGCTACGTTGATTTTTGTTATTGGAGCGATGGCCATTATCGGTGCAATGGATAGTGGACTTAGAGGCGACCATGAAGTACTTATTACAAAGGCTTTTTTGGATGGGTTTATGTCATTAGTGCTTGCTTCAACTTTAGGTTATGGGGTTATTTTTTCTGTCATTCCTGTTGTCCTATATGAAGGAACAATTGCATTATTAGCTAGTCAAATACATAATTTGGTACCACAACAGTTGTTAGAACAATTTATTTCAGAAATGACGGCATTAGGCGGTTTGTTAATTGTTGCGATTGGTTTAAATATATTACAAGTAACCAAATTCAAAATAGGGGATTACTTACCATCTATTTTGTTGTTTATTTTGTTTTTCTTTCTTTTTGTGGTGTGAATAGGATGAAATAAATCGACTTCTTACGAGAGTCGATTTATTTGATTTTACTTTGTTTTATCAATGCGATGATGATTGGAATAAGCGGCACTCCTATTGCTAAAGGTAGAAACCATATACCTAATCCATTTCCCTTTTCTAGTGCAATAGAAACAGATTCAATTAGAATGACAGAAAATAGGATAAGGCAAATATTTTTCAATTGATTGACTAGTTTTTTACTGATAAAATAGAACGCTTCTGCATTCTCATGATTCAATCGTTCAGGATAATTGTGAATGTGTGGAACTCTTTCTAACCATTGCATGAGTAATGTAAGAAAGACACCTATAATAGGTAATAATAGTAATTCAAACTTTGATCCCCAACGATCTACTTCTCCAGCTGCATTGTAATGTGCTGGAACCTCTGCTGGAAGTGCGTTCCAATGATAAATTAAAAAGATGATTGCACCAATAAACATGGAATAGCCCACGATATCCCATAACCATTCACTTCTTGTTTTCTTTAGCTTTAATTTTGGTTTATTCCATGTATTTACCATATTGTATCTCCTTTCCTTTATTAAAATATCGGATAGTTAATATACGTTTCAAAAGGAAGGAAGTTTCAATGATTTGCTCATATCTCCTGATGTCAGACCATACATTGATAGTAATGTAGGAATGTTTTATGGGGGTAGGGACATGTTACGAAATGGGAGTAAGTGGTTGTTCTTAATTATTGGAACAATGATTGGAGCAGGATATGCATCTGGAAGAGAGTTATGGCAATTTTTCGGTCATGAAAGTGGACTAGCTATACTGTTATTCACGATTCTATTTACATGTGCGGTTACTATTATTATGTTCATTGCGTATAGCGAACGTACAACTAATTATGCGCATTTATTAGAAGTATTGATGGGAAAAAAGTTAGCGAACTATTATGATGTGTTAATTTTCTTTTATTTACTCTCTACCACTATTGTCATGATTGCTGGGAGTGGGGCGACATTTGAAGCATTTCGCATTCCTTCATGGATAGGGATTTGTTTTATCATTGTCATGATTATTCTTGTCTTTATTAAAGGAATTAATGGTATTTTACATATAAATGTTTGGATTCTCCCGATTTTAATAATTGGGCTATTAACGGTATTAATTAAATACACGATGGATGAAAAATTAGTATATATATTAGACTGGGATCATCAACACAATTGGCATGCGGCATTTACTTTTACTGCACTGAATATTCTATCGATTGTTGCTGTGATAGGCGCTGTTGGGAAAAACATTGAATCCAAAGGGGAGATATGGATTGCAAGCATCGGAAGTGGCATGATACTTGGTGTGATTTCTTATATTTACAACAATAGTTTGATTCAAATTTCAGAAGTCATTATTTTGTATGAGATTCCTTTATTTGCAATATTGAAAAACTATCCGACCTATACGTATATATTCATGTCGATATTATTGTGGATAGCTATTTTTACAACTGCAGTGTCTGGATTATTAGGTATTTCAACACGTATACAGAATAAAATAGAAGTACCTTTATGGAAAATTGTATCCGTCCTATTACTGATGATTCTTCCATTAACACAAATCCGTTTTTCTACACTAATTGAATGGATCTATCCGATTTATGGTATACTCAACTTATTATTATTAACAGCAATTCTCTTTTATCCAATCAGTTCAAAAAAAGGGAAGTAACATTATCATTTCAATAGATTTTGTATTATAATAGGACTAGGAAGATGAAGAGCAAGTAGGTGATGAAGTGGAAAAAAAGGAATTTCAATTACATGATGTGGTCGAAATGAAAAAGGCACATCCTTGTGGTGAAAACAGGTGGCAAATTATTCGTATGGGAATGGATATTCGGATAAAATGTCAAGGGTGTGGACATAGTGTATTATTACCTAGACGGAGATTTGAACAAAAAATGAAAAAGGTGTTAGAATCTGCACCTGAATAGAAATGTTTCACGTGGAACATTCTCAAAATTACGATACATTTTAAATAAATGAGATAGAAAAATAGCAAAATCTTCAGTGATTTCGCTATTTTTCTTTTTGGAAAATGTATTTATTAAACTTGTCTTTACTATAAAGTAAAATTATAATTAGATGGAGCGAAACGTTCAGATGGACGGTAATCCCTTAAGGAGTGAAAGTGAATGGCATTGACAGCAGGAATTGTTGGTTTACCAAACGTAGGAAAATCAACGTTATTTAACGCAATAACACAAGCAGGTGCAGAATCTGCGAATTATCCATTTTGTACAATTGATCCAAACGTTGGAATTGTAGAGGTACCAGATGTACGTTTACAAAAGTTAACGGAATTAGTAAAACCAAAGAAAACTGTTCCAACAGCATTTGAATTTACAGATATAGCAGGTATTGTAAAAGGTGCGAGTAAAGGGGAAGGGTTAGGGAATCAATTCCTTTCACATATTCGTCAAGTTGATGCAATTTGTCATGTCGTACGTTGTTTTCAAGATGACAATATTACGCATGTAAGTGGGAAAGTAGATCCGATTTCAGATATTGAGACAATTAATCTAGAGTTAATTTTGGCAGATTTAGAAACCGTATCTAAACGATTACAACGTGTGGAGAAATTAGCAAAGCAAAAAGATAAAGAGGCAGTAGCAGAATTAGATGTGTTAGCAAAATTAAAGGACGCATTTGAAGAGGAGAAACCAGCGAGAGCAGTAGAATTTACAGAGGAGCAATCGAAGCTTGTGAAAGGATTACATCTTCTAACAAGTAAATCTGTTTTGTATGTGGCAAACGTTGGAGAAGATGAGTTGCTTGATGTAGATACAAATGAATATGTGCAATTAGTGAGAGATTTCGCAGAGACAGATGGGGCAAAGGTGATTGTGATTAGCGCAAAAGTGGAATCAGAAATTGCAGAATTAGATGGGGAAGAGAAAGCAGAATTCTTAGCTGAATTAGGGATTCCTGAGTCTGGTCTTGATCAATTAATTAAAGCAACATATGAATTACTAGGACTAGCAACATACTTTACTGCAGGGGAACAAGAAGTACGTGCATGGACATTTAAAAAAGGTATTAAAGCACCACAAGCTGCCGGAATTATTCATAGTGATTTTGAAAAAGGGTTCATTCGTGCAGAAACCGTTTCTTATGATGACCTTGTAGATGCTGGAACAATGCAAGTTGCAAAAGAAAGAGGAAAAGTGCGTTTAGAAGGTAAAGAATACTTGGTGAAAGATGGAGATGTGATGCATTTCCGATTTAACGTATAGTCTGAATCGCCTGTTTATAATTTAATTTGCATTAGTGATGGATATTTGGTATAATATCATATTGTGAGTAATGACAGTTTATTACTCCTTGCTCTGTAATATAGTTACAAGAGCCGCTAAGACCAAAAGGAGGTGCAAAACGGATGAATAAATATGAAATCATGTATATCGTCCGCCCAGATATCGAGGA
>JAJUGF010000053.1 GCA_029268495.1 Gracilibacillus sp. | reverse complement strand
CTCTTGTGAGTCTATTATTTCCCCATTTTGCAATAGATTCACTGTAATACTTTCCGGACGCTCTTCACTATTGTCGTCTTTCCACGTTTTTGTTCCTTCAATTGCTGTTGTGCCTACTCGTAGATTCGTTATGTCATAACCATTCACAATTGTCTCATAGCCTTCTACCGCTTCTTCGCTTACTGTATACGCGTATACCACACCTTCTTCATCATACTTCGGTAATTCGTCAAAACTGTAAGTCCAATCAGTCTCTGCTGTTACTTCATGTGAGGAAATAATCTCACCATTTTGCAGTAGATTCACTGTAATACTTTCTGGACGCTCTTCACTATTGTCATCTTTCCATGTTTTTGTTCCTTCAACTACAGTTGTGCCTACTCGTAGATTCGTTATGTCATAACCATTCACAATTGTCTCATAGCCTTCTACCGCTTCTTCGCTTACTGTATACGCGTATGCCACACCTTCTTCGTCATACTTTGGTAATTCCTCAAAACTGTAAGTCCAATCTGTTTCTGCTGTTACTTCTTGTGAGTCTATTATTTCCCCATTTTGCAATAGATTCACTGTAATACTTTCCGGACGCTCTTCACTATTGTCGTCTTTCCACGTTTTTGTTCCTTCAACTGCTGTTGTGCCTACTCGTAGATTGGTAATATCGTAACCATTTACGATCGACTCATAACCATTAACAGCTTGTTCTTTAACAGTGTATTGATATTTATTCCCATCCGAATCCGTTTCTAATAAAGAACGGAATTCATAACGCCAATTGTCACTTGCAGACACTTCCTCTGTTTGTATCACCTTACCATTTTGTAATAAATCGACATAGATAGTTTCAGGTCTAGTCTCAGATTCACCGTCTTTCCAAGTTTTTTCACCTGCTATATTTATACGATTGATTTCTTTATTCATTGCTGTTACTGTAACTACTTCTGTATTATCATCCTCAATAACGAACGGAACTGGATCTATCAACAATAAATAATTTTCTGGAGCCTTTGTTTCAACAAATTGATATGTGCCAACATCTAAGTTGTCTACATAAATCAATCCATCTTCATCTGTTTCTATATTCTCATTGATTGTTACATAGTCACCATTAATTAATTTTTGTAACTCAAATGCTGCACCTGCTAATGTTTTTTCAGGATGATCTTCATCTACTTTTTTCAATTGCACAGCATATACTAGAGGGTCATTTTCTACAACTAATGTGTTCCCTTCTGGACTGTTGTCAGTAACTTCTTTGTCAATGATAACCTCCATACCTTCTTTGTAATTGTTAATATATCCGTCTAAACCTTGTGTTTCTTTTAATATATATTTTCCAACTCGTAAACGCTCAAAGATTATCGTTCCATTTTCATTTGTTTCAGCAGTATAAAGTGGCATTTGCCCTGTTTGATCGAACAGTGTAAATTCAACACCCTCTAAAGGTAAATTCGTTTTACTATCGACTTTTGTTAATGTCAACTTACCTACTTTACCTACAGCACCACCATCTCCTGCAGAGTAATACACAATATGTTCTGCGCTACTATCCGTATTTTCCACTGTAATATTCTTACCAGTTAAAGTAGCATCATTGTTGACTTTCTCACCATGACCTGCCATTAAATACGTATCATATTCTAAAATGTACGGTCTACTTATTTCTTCAACAAAATCCAGTTCAAAATACTCTAAGTCATTTTCATCTGTTTTGAATGTTAATGTATAATCCTCGTCTAGTTTTAGTAGATTCGCATCATCTTTTTCAATATTTCCATTTGGATTTACATTAGTGCCGTACAACTTAAATGAATCTTTTAATATGACTTGATTTCCACTTGGTTTATCTGTTAATTTAGCATCTTGAATAGTTGATTGTGTACTATTTATTTTGACATTCCAATGAAGAATACGCTCGTTCTGCTCGTCTTGGTATGCTCCTTTTTCTGTATAATTTCCACCTTTATTCACCCATACACTTGCTTCTAATGGGTATTCTTTATCATCATCAATTAAAAATGCTTTATTACGATACTCATGTACGATTAATTCATCTTCTAAACTAGTTTTAAATTCTACAATATATGCTGAATGAATATTCCCCAAGTTAATCACAAAACCAGGTTTTCCATCTTCTACAATTTCTTCCACTTCATACTCCGACTCCGCCAGAGGTTCTCCATCTTTTTGCCATCCACCAGCTTGATGAATTTTCATTTTATAGATTTGAATCGAATCAAGTAATAGATTTTGATTTCCTTGAATGATGTCTTTTACGAGCGCTTCTTCGATTTCTCTTTTGTTATAATTCACACCTATTGTCCATGTGATTTCCTTTGTAACCGCATTGTAGGAACCACTTTTTGAACCATTGATTTGCGTTTCCCAATTTGGCCAAAATGTTGTCTCAGCTTCTTTTTCTAATTCTGTTTGTTCCCCTTCCGGAATCCATGTGACATTTACAATATTTCTTAACCCTTTATTTTCTGCTTCATTGTAATCAAATTTCGTCTTTAATTCAATATATACTTCTTTTGTAATGGCTTCATGTATCCTAAAAGTCACTTTCCCTGTTGTTTCATCATATTGATACGTAAAATCTTCATCTACAGCAAGCGGACTTCCACCATGAGTAATAGTATAAGATTCCATTGTGACACCGCTTGGTAAAGTATCTACTATCACAACATTATCCATGTAATGTCGATCTCTATTGATAGAAATACCCCACTTAACTGTTTTTTCATCATAATTAGGATCATAATGACTTTTATGAATGATCTCTTGATTTACTCCTCTATTGCTCTCTGCTTCACCTTCATCTGTCGTTACTTTGTTATGAATATTCTGGTAATCTGTGATCCGATCAGGTGCTTCTGTTTTGTACTTAATTTTATACGCCTTATTTATGTCTTGATTAAATTGAAAAGTAAATCCTGAACCTTCTTCGATTACGTCATAATTTGTAAATACTGTTTCACCAATTACATGACCATTTGTATCGTCAATATCTACTTCATACACTTCAAAACTGCCATCTACTAGTTGATGTAAATCTGTAAAAACATCGACTAATTTGGCATCATTTTGCTGAATGGATTTTTCATTATAATTGTATCTAATTTCCCAAGTAATTGTTTGATTTACCGGGTCATAAGCAGTACTCGTTTTTTCGAGATGTTTTCCTCTAGTTACATATATAGATGCTGAGGCAGATGCTTCTTCATTGTTGCTCCACTTAATTGTTGCTTTATTCGGATAATGGTTCGCGTCTTCATCCACAATTTCCGTCTCAAAAACTACTCGATATGCTTGGTTATTAATTGTTCCAAAGTCTATTGGTAATGTATTAGCGAATGACGCAGTTACATCATCTCCCTGTACTGCTGTGCCATCTAATTTCACATCAAGTTCGTAAATCTTGATTGACCCATCAATGAATGCTTGATTCACATCTTCTATTGGATCATATAATACAGCATTCGGTAATGTATCTAGTCCTTTATTAAAATCAATTGTCCAACGAATAGAATTCGCATTATACCAGCGATCCGGTTGACCACTTTTGTCAATTGTATTTCCTGGTTTTGGAGTAAAATGAATGGTAATTTCTTTCTGAATATTGTCTTTAATATCTACAATAATTGTTTCTTCCGTATCCTCTACACTTTCCTTATCGATGACTGTATATACTTCCAACCATCCTTCAATATCTAGGTATTTTTCAATATTTTCATTGAATGTAAGTGTAACTATTCCTTCTGTCGTAATAGTAAATGTTCCGTATTCATCTAATTGACCATTAATCACATTATATACTTTTAATTGCTCAGGTAATTCAAAAGTATATGTAGAACCAGCACCATATCCATGATCATTCGGTAGTGCAAATGTATATGCTGCTTTTAACTCTAGTTCTTGTTCAAATGGATTTGGCATCGGATTAGGTAACGGACTTCCATCACGTAATGTAAGTTCAAAATTTGTTAATATATTTTCAGTAATTTCTACTGCTGCTTTTTCCATCTGTATTGCTGTCTCTAATTCTTTCTCTGGCTTCTTTAATTCTTCTGCTATTTCATTATCTACTTTTTCTTCTTGTATTTCTTCATCTATTATTTCTTCTTTAGTTGAAGTAAGAGAAATAGGAATAATGATTTCATTTTCTCCAATTACAAATGGCAGCTCAATTTGTAATGGGACTTCCAACAACTCTGTATTCCACGCTGCCTCTAAACGAAATGTTCCTGTTGCTGTATCTTTTACAGTTACGTCATCATTGATGGTGATAACAACACTATGTTCTTCTGTCGTATGATATGTGCCTATCTCTTCATTTTTTACTACTAAAATCCCTTCTTGCTCACTAAATAATAATTGCTCAGGTAACTGAATTTCATAAATTTGTTGCTCTGTATCTGGTAATGTCCAATTAAATTGAACATAAATAAAATCCTCTACAGATTGTTCATGTGTTGGATTACTCTTTGCATCAATTAATTGTTCTTTCTCATCTGTTACGATTACGTCTGTTATAATATGGGAAGTTTCTTCTGTTGCTGCTAATACTAATGGGGAAAAAAGGCCACTTACAATTGTTTGGCTTAATAATACAAAAATAAGAAGCATACTACTAATTTTTTTAGCCAAAGCTACTCTTCCTTTCTGATATTTAATTGGTATATATCTAAACTCTATAAAGAACCTTTCGTTCATTATAGAGAATACGATATATGATTACTATACCTAATTAAATATATTTATGCTACCTATTTATGTAATATTTTTATTTTTTTACATAACAGTATTCTAAAAAAAGAGTACAACTACCTTTAACGGGTAGTACTGTACTCTTCTCATTACTTAAGATTTTAATTTTCTACGTTGGATGACGAATAATATCGTTCCAATTACTAAGATTGCACCACCAACAAGTAACCAGTTAAACATATTTGTTGCTGTATTCGGTAATATTTCCTCATTATCTGACTCATTTTGGGATTCGTTATCTGTCTCATCAGAAGTCTCTTCTTGAGTCACATCATCGTCCTGTTTCGTTGACTCATCCTTCCCATCTTCTTCCTTATCATTCTCTTTATCCGTCTCTGTACCTTCTTCTTCTGTTGGCGTTTCTTCATCCTCTGGTTCCTCTTCTGGTATAGTAGGTGTTTCTTCATCATCTTCCTCTACCATTGAACCTACTCGTTCTATCGTATTTAATGTGAATGTCTCACCACTAATATTAGTAGAATTTGTACCAATAACTTTTATATATGTTTGATTTTCAAAGTATCCATACGCGTGTGCAACATCTAATAAATCACGAGCAAAGTCTCCTGCCCACATGTAACTTGAGCGATTCTCTTTCTTTAAATCCATAATATCAT
Source organism: Gracilibacillus sp. (assembly GCA_029268495.1). Classification (GTDB taxonomy): domain Bacteria; phylum Bacillota; class Bacilli; order Bacillales; family Amphibacillaceae; genus Gracilibacillus; species Gracilibacillus marinus. The sequence continues at coordinate 5,832 of JAJUGF010000053.1, read as the reverse complement.
GTGTCACTAATTCATTTTCTCTTTGAGTAAAGATTGGTAAGTTCGTTCCTATCTCATATAAACGATACCAATAAGAACTATTTTCATCTTCGTAATAATATTGCTCCGTCTCATCAAAACGTTCAAATCGATAACCATGAACTTCTACTTCCTCAAACCACTGAATAGCACCGTCAATTGCTTCTTTTATCTCTGCTGTTTGATCCGGTAATGACATCAAATATTTAACAATTGCTACAGATTCAAACCCAGAAATAGATGGTACTTCAAATGGCCTTCCTGTCGTCGGCTCATATGTGAAAGGATCATGTTGTTGCCCCCATGCCGTTCTTTTCCCATCTACAATAATTTGTGAATTTAATAAATAATCTGTCGCCAAATCAACTGCACTTTGTAGTTCTTTTGCTAGCTCATCATCAATAAGATCTGTATTAAAGGGATACTGCCTTTCTGCCATTAATGTCATTGCCTCAAGAACACGTGTCATTGCATTATCATTGAATGTTACATTATCTTGATAACTACCATTAAGCGGATAGGCTTGTGCAAATCCACCTGTGTCATATTGCATGTTTTGTAAAAATTCAATTCCTTTTAATACAGATTCTTTATATCGTTCATACCCAGTTTCTTTATACATTAACGCCAAGAACAAAATCTCATCAATTGTAGCATTGTTATCAATCGTTCCTGTCTCCATGTCGTGAATAAATGAGTAGGATTCTGAACGTGGCTCTGTACCATCCCATGCTCGTCTAAATAGTGTATCGGATTTATTTTTATCCCAACCACCATGTTCTATTTGCCATGTTAATAAATAATCTGCTTGTTGAATAGAAGCTTCCAAATCATCACTATAATAGGATGCTCTAAGATATGGTACATGATGTGGATCTTCTGTTACTTCTCGTTCAAATGTACCATCTAGATTAATTTTTTCTTCCGTTTCAAAAATAACATATGTTTTCCCACTTTCTGTTGTACCTGTCGTTGTATTCGTTATTGTAAAGTATGGAGATAACTTAGGATTAAAGCTATCCCATGTACCAAGTGCTGCTTCTAACGAGATGTCTGATGTATCAAAATGTTCAACTTTCCCATTAAAGGTTACTTTTACTTTACTCTCTTCTATTACCTCCGCACTTTCTATTTCAATTGGCCCTGGAGGTACTGCATTAGCAATAGGGAAAATAGATATTTCAATAAGTTCAGATTTATTTCCTGCATCATCTATTGCTTCTATCGTAATCGTATTTTCTATAGCTGGAGACAATTTCACTTCTGTATAAAAAGTATAATCATCATTTACTTCTATTTCTTCTCCGTTAATAAGAACATTTCCACTTTCATTCAAGACACCAGAAATAGGATAAGGATTGTATACTGTCTCTACATACTCTCCTTTTTCTTCCCCTACTAATTCATCTAATGTAAGGACAGGTGCGTCTGTTTCATAGATGACTGTATGAATTACTGGTGCAGCTGCTTCATTATTTTCATTTACTGCTTCAATCGTAATCGTATTTTTTCCTTTTATTAATTGTAATGTATGTGTAAAGGAGTGATTATCTGCAAGTGTGATTACTTGGCTATTTATTGTTACAGTACTTGCTTGGTCTACCATTCCTTTTAATACATACTCCGCTTTATTCGTAGCAACAGGTGCATCTATTAATTCAATAATAGGACTTGTATCAACTGGTGTTACTTGTACTGCTGTAGAATACTTACTTGTTGTGACATCATTTCCTGCTGTAATCACATAATAATAGTCATTTCCATTGATAACTGTTTGATCTGTATAAGAAGTTTCCGTTAGGTTATTCGCAATCATTTGATATGCATCTGGTTCATCTACCACACTTCTCCATACATCATAGACTGTCGCCTCTTCGACCGCGTCCCAGCTAATTGTGACTTCTCCATTCCCTGGCATTCCAATTACTCCTGTCGGTGCTGGTAAGCTCTCTACTGGTGTTGCATGAACTTCTTCTGATGCATCGCTTTCACTCGTCCCTGTCATTAAAGAAATCGTGTAATAATACGTTGTACCATTCGTTACCTTTTGATCTGTAAAGCTAGTACCTTTAACTCCTGTAGCAATCACTTCATATGGACCACCTGGAGTTAGACTTCGTTTCACTGTAAATGTCTTTTCTTCAGGTAACTCTGATGGTTGTAAATCTAACGCCCACCCGATGGATGTATCGAATAACTTCCAGCCTGCGTTTGTCATGAAGTCTTCTTGATCTCTGAATAAAAATGTAGAAACACGTCTCTCAGGGACAGCTTCTCCGTTCACGCGTTTTGCACCTTTTTCATAGGCGAAAATAGTTGATTTGGTATCATCATTTACAACTGTTGCAATAACATCTGCCTCTTCTCCAGGAGTTCCAAAGTTAACTTTTCCTGCTTGTGTATATACTTCCACTTCTCCACTCAAACCTGCAGCTAATGGATGTGAAGCATTTTGAATTTGAATAGCAGTTTGGCCATCAATATCACCAGACGCACCTGACGTACTTTCACTCAAATGTACATCATCTACAACCCAACCTTTTGCATAGACAACTGGAATTGGAATATGCATGAATTTCTGACCAATGTCTCCTGATCCGCCTGATTCAGCTACAAATACAATATCATAGCCTTCTGTATCTTCTGTTGTAACAGTTTTGGCTTGTGCAAAGTCGATTTGAAGATATCCTAATGCGTCTAAATGCGTATATGTTTTTACATCTGCTGAGATATCATTTCCGATATACAACATTTTTTTCTTTTCTTCTGCATCTAATGCCCATGCAATGGAAGCGTCAAGTAATTTCCACCCAAGTTCTGTCATATGATCTTCTTTATCTCTATGCAAAAATGTTAAAACACGTTTTGCTGGGATAGTCTCTCCATTTACTCGTTTATCCCCTTTATCATAGGCAAATATCGTAGCTTTATTTGGATCACCATTCACTGTTGCAATGACTGTTGCATCCTCTCCTGGTGTACCGAAGTTTACTTTTCCTGCTTGATTGTATACTCCAACATTGCCGCTTAGTCCAGCTGCTAAAGGATGGTATTTCTCTTGAATCGTAATTTCAGTTTGTCCGTCAATATCTCCAGATGAACCTGATGTACTCTCACTTAAATGCACATCATCTACAACCCAACCTTTTGCATAAACAACAGGGATATCCACATTCATGAATTTCTGACCAATATCTGCAGATCCACCCCCTTCTCCAACGAATACGATATCATACCCTTCTGCATCTTCTGTCGTTACTTCTTTCGCGCGCATTAAATCAATTTGTTGAAAACCTAATGTCTCTAAATGAGCAATAGATTTGTGATCTGAGGGAATATCATCACCGATATAAAGCATTGTTTTTCCATTACCAATTGCTCGATTCCATTCGAGCTTCACTTCACCATCATCAGCTGTTGCTGTAAGACCTGTTGGAGCATCCGTTGTTGCTTCTGCATGGATTGTCAGATTGGATATTGGCATTGTAGTTAGAATTAAAAGAGAAACTAAAAGAATATGGCAGATTTTCTTCATTCGATACACTCCTATTTTTTTGTTATTTAGAGTAAGTCTATGTAGCTATTAAAGCGTTTTCTTTTTTATACTCAAATGTTCACCTCCTATATTTTTCTACTATCTCTATTGTATCAATCTATAGATTACATATTTTTACGTCTATGAGTAAAAATCATTACATATATGGATATATTTTGACCAATTTGCTCTATACAGATAAAAATATAAAAAAAACTGCAACCATTAACGGTTACAGTTATTACACAAAAAATATGCTTTATTTAGATGGTCGAATCGTAAACGAATAACAATAATTACGATTAGCAAAAATACGATATTCCGGATGTGTTTGCGCTCCCCAACTATCATCACCACCAACACCCATTTGCCAACCATTCACTGAAACTACTACTTTATTTGATGAAGGTAATTGATAATGATGGCTTGCTTCTTCCAACTCTGCTTTTGTATATGGCAATACTTTCGCTTCAATCGTTGGATTTCCTTCAATAAGTAGTCCGTTTTCTTCTCCTTTTACCTCCATCCATCTCACACCACATTTATTGCCTGTTTCTTGTGGTTTTAAGTAAGGTTCCACCTGTTCGTCAACGGTTGCTTGATGTATAGCAATTTTTCCACTCACTTGTCGGTCCCAATACGTTTCATGTGGACCTTTTCCATACCAGACAAGGTCACGATAACTGTCATCCATTTCCCACTCCACACCGATTGCTGGAATATCAGGTAGTCCTTCGCCTGGCTGTAAATCATGAGTTACATTTATTGCACCATCTGCGGTCACAATCATCGTTACAGATGTGGTTGTCACAGGATTTGTTGGTAATTCAAATAAAGACATAATATGGATAGCATTGGATTTCTCCACAACCGTTATCTCATCTAACTTGTACCTATAACTTGCTTCACGCCATACTTTACTATGTTCATCAAGCTTTGCACCACGGTCATTGTCAGTCATCGCCCGCCAGAAGTTCAAACGTAATGGAGAATGCAGGAATTCTTTTCCTTTCACTACATAAGATGATAACAAACCTGTACCTTTCTCTACTTTCATAGAAAACTGCTCACCATTGATTACATATTCAGACTCTTTATCCTCAAGTTGTAGTTGTCCATCTACCTTTTTATTATGGACAACACGCTTTGGATCAACAAATTGCGTAAATGCAATCTCATGTTTCTCCTCCGCCCAAAATGGATTTTCTTTACATAAGAACACGATTGTCACAACTTGTTCTTTTTCTTTTATGAAAATATTTTCAGGATAGTGCAATGATACTTGCGCCTTTTCTAATGGTTTAATATCAACAGTTAAGGAACCAGTTAATTGCAACTCACCCTCTGCTTCTATTTTCCATACTAATTCATAGTCAGATAAAGATGTGAATAAATGCTTGTTATAAATAACATATTCCCCTTTTTGAATATCTATTGGCTCCACATCTATATTTTGATAACATGCCTTTACTTCATGTAACTTTGCAGAAATTGTACCATCTGCATAAATAACGCCATCACCTGCAAAATTACCATCATGTGGAGATTCACCAAAGTCTCCGCCATATGCTAGATAACTCGTGCCATCTTTTGTTTGATGACGTAATGCTTGATCCTTAAAATCCCATATAAAGCCACCTTGTAAGACATCATATTGATCAAAGAGTTGTGTATATTTGTGTAAATTACCTGTTGAATTCCCCATAGAGTGGGAATATTCACATAAAATATATGGCTTCTTCTCTCCAGGATGATTAGCATATTGCACAAGTTCTTGTGGGCTACGATACATCGTACTTTCCATATCTGATGCAGCATCTGATGGGCGATAATGGAATACGCCTTCATAATGAACAAGTCGTGTTGGGTCATTTTTCTTAAAATAATCATACATTTTTAAGAAATTATCCCCACCAAACGATTCATTGCCTAATGACCAAATAATAATCGATGGATGATTCTTATCCCGTTCATACATGGATTGACAACGATCTAACACATTCTCTGTCCATTCTGGTCTACTTCCTGGCACTGTATTTTCTAGTGTTTCTTGACCATAACGCCACGTACCATGTGTCTCCAAATTCACTTCATCAATCACATACAATCCATATTGATCACAAAGTTCATACCACTTAGGATGATTTGGATAATGAGATGTCCTGACAGCATTGATATTATATTGCTTCATTATTGTAATATCTTTAATCATATCATCAACAGTTACAGCTCTTCCTCTGTCTGCATCGAATTCATGACGATTCACACCTTTTAGTACT
>JAJUGF010000052.1 GCA_029268495.1 Gracilibacillus sp. | reverse complement strand
GAGACTTCACGAATCAACGATCAATAAGTCATCATCGATTCGCAAGCTCACCGTGATTCCTTTATTTCTGTTGATGCGTTCCAGTCTCTACGTTTCTAAACGGGCGTTTCCGCTTTTGTGTCGTCTAGCGTAAACGTCCAGAAACTAGGAGACTTCGCAAACCACCCTACGATAAGTCATCATCGATTCGCAAGCTCATCGTGATTCCTTTATCTCAGTTGGTTTACTCCAGTCTCTACGTTTCTAAACGGACGTTTCCGCTTTTGTGTCGTCTAGCGTAAACGCCCAGAAACTAGGAGACTTCACGAATCAACGATCAATAAGTCATCATCGATTCGCAAGCTCATCGTGATTCCTTTATTTCAGTTGATGCGTTCCAGTCTCTACGTTTCTAAACGGGTACTAAAGCTTTAGTATCATCCAGCTTTAGCACCCAGAAACTAGGAGGCTTCACGAATCAACGATCAACATAGAAGACTTACCTCATGTGGATACATGAGGTTTAGTCGCACTTGTACTGGTGAGTATAAGTCATCATCGATTCGCAAGCTCATCGTGATTCCTTTATTTCAGTTGATGCGTTCCAGTCTCTACGTTTCTAAATGGGTACTAAAGCTTTAGTATCATCCAAAAAATAAATCTAATATATTTGAACCGTTTGAGGCTTTTTTGTTATAGAACTCTGCGTAACCACAATCCCCACAATAAATAACGATAAATTGATTATGTTGGATATCAAACATTTTTGACAATCCCGTTCCTGTCATGGCAACTTCTTTTTGTTTTGCATTTGTACTACCACATTTCACACAACCTTTTGTTGACATATAATCCCTCCCAAAAAATTAATTTTATCAAGTATAACATAAATTTAATATGGCTTATTGGTCAAACTAATAATGCAAGAAAAACTAATTTTCTAAAAGGAGAAATAAAATAATGGATGCAAATCGAGCACAAGAAATTTTAGAGCAATCATCAATGTGTCAGGTAACATGTAATGGAGAACAAGTGTATATCGAACATGTGGATAGAGATCAAGGGCTTGCTACAATCCATCCTTTAAGTAATCAATGAAAAAAATCTCTGTTACTGTAGATCAATTGCATGAATAAATCCAAAAAAAGTAGCACAAATTGTTGCGCTACTTTTTTTGTATATTTTTGTCGAAAAATAGATTTACAGTGCATTATAATTGTAGTAAACTATTGCTACATTATAGAACGAATGAAAGAAGGTATCATGCAATGAGGAAATTAATCGGTGTTATGTTATCGAGTGTTAGTTTATTATTAGTACTCACTATTATCTTTATCTATTTATCGACCAATTACAAGTAATTCCGATTATTTTATTAACACTTATTGTGCTTATATCTTTTGTATTAGGAATTGAGTATGATACCAAAAAAGAAATGATTGTTAAGCTTTTAAAAAAAGTAAATGATTTAAAAATGAAGAACACGCTTATTGAGAAACAATTAGAAGAATTTGATCAATTTTTTAATTCATTTGATCATGCGACATTATATATTTATGATTTAAAGAATGATCGAACATATTATTCTAAAGGAGTAGAGTCATTATTCGGTTATACCCAAAATCAATTTAATAATAATGGTAGGTTATGGACAACACTTGTACATGAAAAGGATCAGAAAAAACTTCAAAAGTCAGATGAATTACTTTTTTCTGGGAATAAAATCGAAGTGGATTTTCGTGTGATTCATCCGATAGATGGTGAGAAATGGATAAAGAAAGTATCGAAACCAGTAACGAATAAAGATGGAAAAATGATAAAAATAAATGGTCAATTTATTGATATTACAAAACAAAAAGAATTAGAAATACAGCTTAGACATATGGCTTATTTTGATGATTTAACAGACCTACCTAATCGAAAGATGTTAGATCGACATATAAAGAAAGGGTTAGCTCGTTCAAAGAGGCATAACCATAATTTTACATTGATGTTTATTGATTTAGATGATTTTAAACAAGTAAATGATAATTTAGGTCATGATGCTGGAGATATGCTATTGAAAGAAGTTACGAGTAGATTAAATACTTCTACTCGTGAAGAAGATATGATTGCGAGAATAGGTGGCGATGAGTTTATTGTTGTATTCGAAGAAACGAGTCAAGAAGAGATTGAAAATATTGCAAAACGTATTATAAATAATGTCTCTGCTTCGTTTATTATCGATGGTCATGAAGTGTTTGTTTCTGTAAGTATTGGGATAAGTATGTATCCTGAGCACGGTGAGGACAAAGAAACATTAATTCAAAATCAGATAAAGCGATGTATCATGCGAAAAATAATGGTAAAAACAACTATTATGTTTTTACGAATGAATTGCATGAAGTAGACATTGTGGAAGATGGAATATTTGCAAAATGGTTTAATAAAATTCAAGAAACATTTCATATGAATAATTAAATTTAAGAAGAGATCTTACTTATATATAGTTAGATCTCTTTTTTAATTCATATTAATCATAGTATAAATGATATAGTTCATTAATCTTATCTCGAAACAAATCAATAGGGACAATGCGTGCATGTCGTAAATACTCTTTTCCCTCAATAAACAAAAGCAACACAGGCGCTGTTAAAATTTCGAATTTACTAGCAATACTAGGTAATTCGTCCACTACTATTTTGGCAGTGTTTATTTTCTCATAATCCTGCAATACTTCCATTATTTGAGGATACAAGCTTTCGCAGACAGAACAATTTTCTTTAGATATATAAATAAATGAAAGTGCGTGTTGTTGAATGAAGCGATCCACCTCTGCTTCTGTTTTTAAATAGTTCATAAAATCACTACTCCTTTTTGTAATTATTACTATTTTTCTAATTAAATTGCAACAAAATAGTACTACTTATCTAAGAATAAATAACTTTTCCTTCAAATCAACTAACAAATTGACTAAGAATGCCGATAATAATAGGTAGCATGACAATATAATAGTTAGAAATTGACAGAATTGAGGGAAAGACAATGAAGAAATTTAAAGGTTTTAATTCATTAAGAAAGAAAATCATGACTGCTTTTCTTATTTTAATTTTTTTAATATTCTTAAGTGGTCTAAGTAATTTTACTTCTATGTTAACATTAGAAAAAAGTACGGATGCAATGTCAGAAACGGAGATTCCGTTACTTATTGCTGATGAAAGATTACATGTAAATATAACAGATCGAATAGGTTTAGCCCGAGCATATGTATTATATGGTGATCCATATTATAAGGAATTATTTATGAATTTAACTGAAGAAAGTCAAAAAATACAAGAGAGCAGCTTGTCAATAGAACATTCAGATGAACTTGCAAATATTGTCGAAGATAGTATAAATTGGCGAGATGGTGTTTTAGAAAATGTATTTGAAGCATATGATCAAGGTGACGAATTAAATGCAAGAACTTACTTACAAAATGTAGCAGAACCTAAAGCAACATCTATTAGTAATAATTTAAAGGAATTAATTAAGACAAGAGAAGAAGCAGTGAATTCCGGTGCAAAGAATATTGATATGATATTAGATATTTCTCGATATTTCATGTTGATAGTTGTAGTTATCGTTCTAATAATAGGAATCATTATTGCAATTAAACTAGCGAATTCTATTTCTAAACCGATGAGACAGTTGCGCAATCGAATGAATGAAATTAAATCAGGCGAACTTCGTGGGGCACCATTAGTAACGAAAGCAAAAGATGAGATTGCGCAATTAATTCATGCAACAAATGATATGCAAGAAAGTCTGCGTACAATTGTCACGGAAATTAATACTGTTTCTAACACGGTACATAGTCACAGTGAAGATTTGTCACGTTCTTCTCATGAAGTGACAGAAGCGAGTAATCAAGTTGCAGCTACAATGGAAGAATTATCAACAGGTGCAGAGACACAAGCTAACACAACAAGTGATTTAGCTAATTCTATGATTGCATTATCAGAAAATATTCAGACAGCGAATAATAGTGGAAATCGAGTACGAGAGACCTCTACAAATATGATGGACTGGACCACTGAAGGAAATCAATCTATGCACGATTCAATTAATCAAATGGAGCGAATTTATACTGTAGTAAATAATGCGGTAAGTCAAGTGAAAGGCCTAAATGATCAGTCGAAACAAATTACTCAATTAGTAAATGTAATAAAGGATGTATCTGAACAGACGAATTTATTAGCTTTAAATGCTGCAATTGAAGCAGCAAGAGCTGGTGAACATGGTAAAGGATTTGCAGTTGTTGCAGATGAAGTGCGTAAATTAGCTGAGCAAGTGTCGAATTCAGTAAATGATATTACTAGTATTGTTGCATCTATTCAAACAGAAACCTCTAATGTAACAAGTTCTTTAGAAACAGGATATAAAGAAGTGGAAAGAGGAATGGAACAAGTAGCCACAACTGGTGAGAAATTTGAGCAAATAAATAGTGGATTAAACCAAATGCTAACAGATGTGAAGTTAATTTCAGAGAATTTAGCAACAATCTTTGAACAGAGTGATGATATGAATAAATCTGTAGAAGAGATTGCGTCAATTTCTGAACAATCTGCTGCTGGAATAGAAGAAACGACAGCTTCAGTAGAAGAGACGAGTTCATCAATGGAAGAAGTTTCAGGTAGCTCGACAACACTGTCTAAATTGGCTCAACAGCTAAAACAGGTAGTGGGACATTTCAAAGTAAAATAAAATATAAAAAGTGACTTGTTTTGAGTAATACAAACAAGTCACTTTTTTAAATTTAGTTATTTGCATTGAAATTTTGTTTAAATACCAATTTAAACAATAGAAAATCCATATTATTTCAACGATTTCTCTAAATAAAACAGTCATACTAAGATTTGAGTGTTTATCATATAAAGTTATAATTTGATTAATCATGCTTTTGTAGGGCATCAGTAAGGTGTTTCTTTTCTTGATAAAATTTTTCATGTGTTTTATCAATTAAATCATAGAATAGCTGTTTTTGATTTTTTTCAAGACTTTCAATGCCAACACCTGTTATTCCTCCAGCTACTGTCACTTTCTCAATTAGTTCCTCCAATGTAAAATGTCCTTGCTGTAATAAAGTACCTAATCCAATTAACATTTTTTCTATTAACAATGTAGCATGTTGAGTTGAAATAGCTGTAGATTCTGATGCTGCTTGAATGTATTTTTGCGCAAAATAAGAAAAAAAGGCGGGACCACACGATACCATATCTGATGAGATCCGTATGATTTCCTCTTCTATGATGACAGGCTCTGAGAAATATCGTGCACTTTTTAATAATATTTCTTTTCTTTCATTGTCAATAGATGTACCAAATGTAATGAGAGTAACTCCAGCTAAGGCTTGATTCGTTATACTAGGAATCATTCGCGCAACTTGGCAATCTACAAGTGATTCAATTTCGGGTACGGACAATGCACTTGTAATGGAAACGAGTAATTGATTAGATGTTAACTTTTTATTCATTTTTTTAAGGATTGGAATCATTTGTTTGGGCTTTACACAAAGGAAAATAATATCCGTTTTATTGATTACTTTTTCAATAGATTGTTCTACATGAATGAAGGGATAATTTTCTTTTATATGAAAAGCTTTATCTTGAGATCGATTATGAATATGAAGTTCTTCTTCTACTAGAAGGTGTGATTGAATAAAGGCATGAATTAATACTTGCCCCATGTTGCCTGTACCAATTATTCCACATTTCATTTCTTCGCCTCCTTATTTATATATTCTTTAATTAAACGTATGAATAACTATATCATTTTATGAGAAAGGAATAATTTTATGTCATGGCTAAGAAAAAATTGGTATATAATATTGTTTATTTTTTGCTTTGTTGTATGGATGATTATCAATCCTACACCAAAAAATATAGATAAAAATGCACATGATCCTTTATTGATTGAAGCATCAAATGAAAGTAATGACGAATATCTTGAGGAAGACATTGATACCGAACTACATATAGAGATGGTAGATGTGAAAGGGGAGGTGAAGTTTCCAGGTGTATATCGAATTGAAGCTGGTGAAAGAATTGAAGATGTGATTAAAAAAGCTGGTGGATTAACAGATGAAGCAGATTCTAATTCCATTAATTTAGCTGAAAAAGTATATGATGAAATGGTTATTATTGTTGCACAAGTTAATGAAGTTGGGGAGATACCGCAAATGAATGCAGGTAAAACATCTGATGGGAAGATTAGAATTAACAAAGCAACAAAAGAAGAATTAATGGAGATATCAGGTATTGGTGAAGCAAAGGCAAATGCAATTATAGAGTATAGAGAAACAAATGGAGATTTTAAACAGTTAGAGGATTTGTCTAATGTAAGTGGAATTGGTGAGAAAACTGTCGAACGAATAAGTGAACAAGTCCAAATTCCTTAATCAAACTATTGACGTTAATTTGTTCTATCGATACACTAATCTCATAACAGTTATTACATATAGAAAAGGGGAAAACGAGATGGAAAGGATTTCATGGCATCAATATTTTATGGCCCAAAGTCACTTGTTAGCATTACGAAGTACTTGTGAACGGCTTATGGTAGGTGCAACAATTGTACGTGATAAACGAATTATTGCTGGAGGATATAATGGAAGTGTGTCAGGAAGTGTACATTGCATTGATGACGGATGTTATGTAATAGATGGTCATTGTGTACGTACAGTGCATGCAGAAATGAATGCAATATTACAATGTGCTAAATTTGGTGCTTCTACAGAAGGAGCAGAAATATATGTAACACATTTTCCTTGTTTGAACTGTTGTAAAGCGATTATTCAAAGTGGAATTAAGACAGTTTATTATGCAGCAGATTATAAAAACCATCCATATGCAATCACTTTGTTTGAAGAGGCATCCATTCATGTCGAAAAAGTAGAGTTAGATCAACAGTCGATACAATTAATACCATAAGAAATACAATCTTATACTGAAAGAAATGAATGTTATGCAACAGTATTAGCCTGTTGTGTAACATGGAGGTGTTTATGTATTCCTTTCCTTATCATTGGTTAGTCATCAGTTATCTACTCGCATTCTTCCATATTTCCTACAAAAACCCTATCTTTAGTATAGTGTTACTATTCATTTTATTGGTATGCAAGCTAAAGTTGCAAGTGAAAATAACGACATGTGTTATCATTTTTTCAGTCCACTTAATTAGTTTTTTAATTATTCCTCATCCTTCTCCATTACTCCAAACAGACAATACCCCCAATGACCAGATAGAAGTATATATACAATCATCAGTAGTAGCAACAAATCATTATACTTCTTTTATTGGTACATCACCTCAGTTTAATCAAGAACCTATTCAATTTTACCATTTTGTCTCGTCAGAAGAAGAGGAGTTACCTATATACAAAGTTGGTGCAACATGTGTACTAAAAGGAGAAATTAGTTCAGCATTACACGCAACCAATACAGGTGAGTTTACTTATGATGAATACTTGAGTAAAAAAGGGTTAGCAGGTCAATACAATATAGAAGAACTACTCCATTGTGAAGGGCAAGGGATTGTTCAATATTTATTTGATCTTAAAGGATATGTAATCAACCATATACATCGATACGTTGATGATTTTACATTTGCATGGATAGAAGCGATGATTTTTGGAAACCGTAAATATTTGGACCAAGAAACTACGGAAGTATTTCAAGAATGGGGGTTAACTCATTTACTTGCTATTTCAGGATTACATATCGGCTTGTTATTAATGATGTTTTATTTTGTATTTTTATATATTGTAAAAATGACTGTTGAACGGGTACATTTTCTTTTATTATGCTTCTTACCAATATACCCAATTATAGCAGGGTCACAACCATCTGTATGGAGAGCGTCTATTTTAGCGATTCTTCTTATTCTTATAAGAAAATGGAAGATTAGACTACCGACAATTAGTTTGCTTAGTATTGTTTTTCTACTTCTTGTTTGTATTGATCTATATATTATATACCAACTTGGCTTTCAATTTAGTTTTTTTGTTACATATGCGATTTTGTTATCAAAGAGAATCGTCATTTATAATGAGTGGGGGATTTTTACAGGATTAAAAATCAGTTTGTTGAGTATGTTTATTATTTTGCCGATTCAATTGAATGCTTTTTACCAATTTCAACCATTATCTGTTGTAATGAATCTGTTCGTCATACCATACTTTTCATTCTTTGTCCTGCCTTTTTTATTATTAATCCTATTTGTAAGCATTTCTCCGACTATGTTACACCTATTCTCTAATGTATTTCACTTTGTTCATGAATATTTTTTAGCTATATTACTTTTTTTTGATCAACATATTTCAATGATATGGACAGTAGGAAAATTACATCCGTTACTTATTATTTTATTCTATAGTTGTCTACTTCTTTTCTTTATCTATTTTGAACAAAAAAAATATAAAAGAACGTTTTTCTTTGGGAATATACTTGTACTTCTCTTAATGGTACAAGGGTTACTTCCATATATTCAAGATAAGGGAACTGTTACGATGTTAGACATTGGTCAGGGAGATGCGATTGTTATCGAGCTACCATATAGAAAAGGCGTCTATTTAATAGACTTAGCAGGAAAGATGAACTATGATTACTCAAGAGCATCTGATAAAACATACAAACAAATTATACATCCATTTCTTCAATCTAAAGGAATTACGCACATAAATGGTCTTTTTTTATCTCATGCCGACTTAGATCATATTGGGAGCGTGGAATATCTATTAGCGGATTATACTGTAGATTATATTTTTACCTCGCCATTTTTTTCTGAAACAATTACAAATCAATACAAAGAAATAAATACACAGTTTAAGCACAAGCAAATGAAGCAAAATGATCGTATTCAAATAGGCGATTGGAGCTTACATGTATTGCATCCCAAAATGGATTTGAAAGAAACCAATGCTAATTCACTTGTTATGTATACGGAATTAGGTGGATTTAAATGGTTATTTACAGGAGATATTACAGAAAAAGAAGAGAAAGCCTTAATTCAGAACTATCCAGAGTTAGATATAGATATTCTAAAAGTTGCCCATCATGGTAGTAAGACATCTACATCGACAGAATTTCTTCAAAAGATAACTCCGACAATTAGTTTAATCTCAGTAGGTAGAGATAACAGGTATCAACATCCAAATACGGATGTGATCGAAAAGTTGTGTCAATCAAGTACAGTGTTTAGAACAGATCAACATGGTGCCATTTATTTTAATTTTACTGATCAGGATGGAACATTTTTAACCCATTTACCATACGATAATGTAAATAACTCATGCTATATACCCTAGGTAAACACCTAACTTAAATCTTAATGAAGTGTTATAAGTTACAACATGAAAAAAAGGTATTCCCTAATATAGATAGAGAATACCTTTACAAAAAACATAAGAAAAAATTAAGAGCCGATTGCATCAAAGATAACTGCAATAAAGAAAATAATCATAAAAAATGCAAATGAAAAAATAAAGCCAGCTGCAGCGTCAAAGATATCATGACGTTTCGATTGAACTTCCTTTTCGAATTCATTCATTGCTATGTACCTCCCTATGTTAAAATAGTTCCTTTTTTCTACAGGATTCCCTCACTTAGCAAGAGTTAACACCTATATATTTAACAGATTCGGTCAATCTATATATAAGCAAAAAAACATCGTTGCTTCTTTAGTTACCTAGGGCTAATGAAGTTGCGTTCATATAGATTGCGGAGGGAAGGTGAGAAGAACTTTCCCTTCTTTAATCATTCCAATAAAAATATGTATGATTGCAAATTAGGAATGTAGAAGCTTTTCAATAGTTTAATCTTATTATACAATAAATCATATTGAAGATTTTTTCAACATTTATCTTTCATGTAATTGAATTCTATTGGAGTGGGGCAGATGAAATATCTTGAAGCAGTAAAAGAAATAAAAAAAGGAAAAATTGCGAATTGCTATTACATATATGGTACGGAAGCATTTATGATAGAAGAAATAAAGCAAGCATTATTTGAACATAGTATTACGTTAGAGGATAGAGAAACAAATATTTCAATTTTTGATTTGGAAGAAATCGCAATACAAGATGTAGTAAATGATGCTAATACATACCCGTTTTTTGGTGAAAATAAATTAGTTATTGCTTCAAATGCAGATTTCTTAAAAGCTAAACCACAACACACGGATGTGAAGCATAATCCCGACATACTAATCGATTATCTAATAAATCCAGCACCATACACTACGTTTGTTATTATTGCGCCATATGAAAAAGTTGATGAACGGAAAAAAGTTGTAAAGCAATTAAAGAAATTAGCTAAACCGATCGCTTGTGAAAAATTAAAAGAGTGGGATATGCAGGATGCATTAAAACAAATCGCAACAGAATCAAAAGTGAATATAGAACAAGATGTAATGAACTACATCATTGCCGAACTAGGCACAGATTTACTACTACTGCATTCAGAAATAGAGAAGTTAGCATTATATGTCGGTGAGGGTAATACGATTAGAATGGAAGATGCCGAATTGTTATTATCAAGGACAGACAATAACTCTGCTCTAAAGTTATTTGACGCGATCCTTGCAAAGGATTTGGCAAAAGCTATTACCATTACAAAGGATTTAGAAAAAATGGGTGAAGATCCAATTATGTTTATTGCTTTATTGTCCTCACAATTCCGTACATTATTACATGCGAAAATTCTATCAAAAAAAGGGTTCAATCAAACGCAATTAGCTCAACAATTAAAGATACACCCTTATGTTGCAAAATTAGCTTTACAAAGACAATCTAAATTTAAAATCGATTATTTAAAAAGGTCATTACAATTATTAACAGATACGGATGAAAAAATTAAAACAGGTAAAATGGAAAAAACGATTGCTTTCGAATTGCTTTTGTATTCTTTAATAAAATAGTTTTTAGATGGTTTAAGTTATGATCACAAGTGTGCTAACTTTCCTCAAACGATTAAAAAAGCCGCAAACCTAAGTTTGCGGCTTTTAAACTTATGCGCTTAATCCGTTAACTTTTTTCGTTAATCGAGATTTTTGACGGTTACCTTTATTCTTGTGGATTAATCCTTTTTGAACCGCTTTGTCAATTTTTTTAACAGCTGCTAATAATGCAGATTTTGCATTATCAACATCGTTTGTTTCAACTAATTTTTCAACTTTCTTAATATGTGAACGCATATCCGTTTTGATCGATTGGTTGTGTACACGACTTTCTTCGTTTGTACGAACACGTTTGATTGCTGATTTAATATTTGCCATTCTATTCACCTCCATCTTACATCGTACCATACATTTATTAGGTCACAAGACATTTTACCAAAGCTTTCACAAATTTTCAATAAAAATTATTCTAAGTTCTTACGTATCATTATCTATAAGCATGCGAAAACTACTATAAAAATCAAAATAGGAGTGATAAGCATGGCTGAAGAACAATATGGTATACGTACTGATTTAGCTATAGAAGCTAGAGATATGGTGGTAGAGAAAGGACAAAAAAATACGGAAGAGATACAAGGTGTGACAATAGAAGAGAAGAAGTTTGGGAAT
>JAJUGF010000051.1 GCA_029268495.1 Gracilibacillus sp. | reverse complement strand
GTATGCAGGTATTTCAGGTTTAAGAGGATTTCAGACAAAACTAGATGTGATTGGTAATAATATTGCAAATGTGAACACAGTAGGCTTTAAAAAAGGACGAGCAACATTTCAAGATATGATGAGTCAACCAGTTACAGGTGCTAGTGCGCCAACAGGTATCCGTGGTGGTATTAATCCGATTCAAGTAGGTACAGGTGTTCAATTAGGTACAATCGATAATATTCACACACAAGGTAACAGACAATCTACACAAAGACCATTAGACCTTCAATTAGAAGGTGATGGAATGTTCGTATTTGGTACAGGTGTAAATCAAGACAACTATCAATATTCCAGAGCAGGAAATCTATACTTAGATAACGAAGGATATATTGTTAATGCAAATGGGCAATATTTAATCGGTATGGATCAAGAAAGAATTCAAATTCCTGAAAATGCAGAAAGCTTTAGTATACAAGGGAATGGCGTTGTGAATTATATTGAAAATGGAGAAACGCAAGTGGCTGGACAAATCGCGGTAGCTAAATTCTCTAACCCTGGTGGGTTGAATAAAGTAGGAGCAAATATGTTTCAAGATTCTCCAAATGCTGGACGAATGGAAGATGATAATGGGAATTTCATATTTGCACCAGAATCAGAAGGAACAGCATCAATAGTTGCAGGTGCATTAGAAATGTCTAACGTAGATTTATCAGAAGAGTTTACAGAAATGATTACAGCGCAACGTGGTTTTCAGGCAAATACGAGAATCATCACTACTTCTGATGAAATATTACAAGAACTAGTAAACTTAAAACGTTAATAAAAGGAGGGAGAAGGCTAGGACTTACTTCCTAGCCTTCTTTACATAATTATGATTACATTAACTAATTTGACTGGAAGTTCCTTTACACTTAACGCACTATATATTGAAAAAATTGAATCATTACCAGATACGACAATTACTCTTATCAATAATAAGAAATACTTTGTGAAAGAGAATGAAGAAGTAGTCGTTAAGCGTACGATTGAGTATTATCAGCAAATCGGTTTAACCCATCTTCAAAGAGGAATAGGTGAAACGAATGAATCCTAAATTACTTAAAATTTTAATTATCACCCTTGTTATTATAACAATCGGTGGTGGAATTATTTTATATTATTTACTGAATGCAAAGGAAGAAACAAATGGTGAACTAACCATTGATGAAATGGTTAAATATTCTTACACCACTGAAGAGATGAAAACAGATTTAAGCGATGGAAGCTTTGCATTAGTACAATTTCAATTTATTACAGATAGTAATAAAGCAGTAGAAGAAATTGCTAAAAGAGAATTCCAAGTGAAGAATGAATTCATCAAACAATCTGTCAATTTAACTGTAAATGATTTCCGTGATAACTTATCAAGTTTAGAAACTCAAATTAAAGAAGTGATGAATGAAAAAATGACGGAAGGTAAAATCGTAGAAGTCTTAATAATTAATAAGGTAATTCAATAAGAAATTCTCCGATTAGGAGGTGACAAAATGCCAGATGAAGTTCTATCCCAAAGTGAAATAGATGCATTACTATCAGCTATCTCATCAGGGGAAATGGATGCAAATCAATTAAAAGAAGAAGAAAAAGATAAGAAAGTCAAAGTGTACGATTTTAAACGTGCATTACGTTTTTCAAAGGATCAGATAAGAAGTATTTCTAGAATTCATGACAATTTTGCTAGATTGTTGTCAACATATTTTTCTGCTCAGTTACGTACATATGTGCATATTGCAGTAGCTTCAGTTGATCAAATTCCATATGAAGAATTTATTCGCTCTATACCGACAAAAACAATTTTAAATGTATACAGTGTAGCGCCACTAGATGGTAGAATTATTTTTGAGTTTAATCCTAATATTGCTTATGCTATGTTAGATCGAATGCTTGGCGGTAAAGGACAGAGCGTAAATAAAATAGATACATTAACAGATATTGAAACAACATTGATGTCACAATTATTTGAAAAAGCGCTAGATAATTTACAAGAAGCATGGGGGACTGTTGTAGAAATCGATCCAATTCTTGAAGATTTTGAAGTGAATCCACAATTTTTGCAACTCGTTTCACCAAATGAGACTGTTGTTGTCGTATCATTAGATACCGCAATTGGTGAAAGTAGTGGGATGATAAATATATGTATACCACATGTTGTGCTGGAACCAATCATTCCAAAATTATCTGTACATTATTGGATGCAGAATGAGAATACGAAAGAACGTAAGCCAGAGGAATATGAATCTATTTCTAAAAATATTGAAAAGGCACGATTAGATTTGTCTGTTATTTTAGGGGAGACAACCATATCTGTCGAGGATTTACTGTTCTTAGATTCGAATGACACAATTGTTTTAAATAAACATATTTCAGATCCACTAGTGTTAGAAATTGATAGAGTGCCAAAATTCCATGTCCAACCAGGAAAAAGAAAAAGTCAAGTTGCTGTTCAAATAATCCATGACATACAAGGAGGGGAAGTAGATGATGAATGATGGAATGTTGTCACAAGAAGAAATTGACGCATTATTAAATGGTGGAGATGATACAGATGATGACAATTCAGTTGAACCCACTTCTTTATCTACAGAAAGTTATCTTACATCAATAGAAGAAGATGCATTAGGAGAAATTGGTAATATATCATTTGGTAGCTCTGCTACGACGCTTTCTACTTTACTAAATCAAAAAGTTGAAATCACAACACCAACAATTTCTGTAATTGAAAAAGGGGAATTACATGAAGAGTTTCCTGTCCCATATGTAGGTGTCGAAGTGAAATATACAGAAGGATTTACTGGTGCGAACTTATTTATTTTAGAGTCAAAAGACGCTGCAATTATAGCAGATTTGATGTTAGGTGGAAGCGGGGATATTTCTACGACGGAATTAAGTGAGATTCATTTAAGTGCAGTTCAAGAAGCGATGAATCAAATGATGGGAACTTCAGCTACAAGTATGTCCACAATATTTAATAAAAAAGTGGATATATCACCACCATACACGTCCATTATGGATGTAACAGAAGAGGAAACAAATCGATCACTTGATACAAATGAAGATGCATTAATCAAAGTATCCTTTCAATTGAAAATTGGTACATTAATAGATTCTAAGATTATGCAATTATTACCTATCTCCTTTGCAAAAGATTTAGTTGATCAACTATTAAATGCATCAGTAGATGAAGACATACCAACAAAGTCACCTGATACAAGTCAACCTTCAGACAAAGATTCATCCTTGTCAAATGAAGAAGAGGTACGTCCTCAGTATTCTCAAGAAAGTCAAGAAACAGTCGTGACACGTCCCAAACAACCTAGAAATCTAGGACAATCATCACCACAAAATAGCGATGTACATGTAGCTGATTTTGAAACATTTGAAGAAATACAACTTCCAAAAGAAGAAAAACGTAACTTAGACTTGTTGATGGATATACCATTAAAAGTTACGGTGGAGTTAGGGCGAACAAAAAGAACTGTTAAAGAAATTTTAGAATTGTCTTCAGGTTCGATTGTAGAGTTAGATAAACTAGCAGGTGAACCAGTAGATATATTAGTTAATCAGAAGTTAATTGCAAAAGGTGAAGTTGTTGTTATTGATGAAAATTTTGGTGTAAGAGTAACAGATATTGTAAGTAAAGAGACGAGACTAAAAAATTTAAATAAATGAGAGGATGTTAAATAATGTCAAAGAGAGTATTAATAGTAGATGATGCAGCATTTATGAGAATGATGATTAAAGATATTTTAACAAAAAACGGTTACGATGTAGTTGGAGAAGCGCAAGATGGTGCAGAAGCGGTTGAAAAATATAAAGAATTAACACCAGATTTAGTAACAATGGATATTACAATGCCTGAAAAAGATGGTATTTCAGCATTAAAGGATATTAAAGCAATAAATAGTAATGCAAATATTATTATGTGTTCAGCGATGGGACAACAAGCGATGGTTATTGATGCGATTCAAGCAGGAGCAAAAGACTTTATTGTTAAACCATTTCAAGCAGATCGCGTAATTGAGGCAATTTCTAAAGTTATAGGATAACTGACAAATGAATGGTATGAAAAAGGTTGTCATAAATGGATTTATTTTAATATTACTGGGACTAGCTTTTAGTCCTAGTATCTTTGCTGAACAGAGTGTAGAAGACTTTTTCAATGAGAATAAAGTAGAGGATTCCCCGACTACAAATACACCTACAGATGTAAACGAAGAGAAAAAATCTAATAGTACGTTGGAATTTATTCTTAGTTTAGTCAAGTTGTCTGTTGGACTTATTATTGTACTTATTCTTATTTATATCATTGCGAATTTTGTCAAAAAACGCAATAGGTATGTAGGTCAAAATCAAATTTTAGAAAACTATGGTGGTATCAATTTAGGAGCAAATAAATCTCTTCAAACAGTGCGAATTGGTAATCAATTTTTTGTCATAGGTGTTGCAGATTCTATTCAAATGTTAACTGAAATAACAGATAAAGAAACGATAGAACTATTAAAGAATAAAAATGAAATGGACACGAATCAGTTTCATTCATTATTCAATATAATAAAAAAGAAAGACATACAAACAGATAGTCAAGAGCAGAAACAATTTGGTCAATTGTTTCAAAAAGAGTTAAAAGAGATGAAAGTAGGTAGACAGAAAATGCTAACAAAAATAAAGGAATTAAGTAAAAAAGATGATCATTAATTTAATTGATGTATTCTCAGGTACAGACCCGAGCAATCTGTCCACGTCTATACGTCTGTTATTGTTACTTACTGTTCTTTCTCTAGCTCCAAGCATATTAATATTAATGACCAGCTTTACTAGAATCATTATTGTTCTCTCTTTTGTTCGTACATCTCTCGCTACACAACAAATGCCACCAAATCAGATCTTGATTGGTTTGGCATTATTTATGACTTTCTTTATTATGGCACCGACATTTCAAGAGGTGAATGAACAAGCATTACAACCATTATTTAATGAAGAGATTACATTAGAAGAAGCATATGACAATGCAAGTGGTCCGTTAAAAGAGTTTATGGCAAAACATACTAGACAAAAAGACTTGTCGTTATTTATGAATTTCGCATCAATGGAAGAGCCAGAAACAATAGATGACATTCCATTAACTACATTAATTCCTGCATATGCAATAAGTGAACTTAAGACAGCATTTCAAATGGGTTTTATGATTTTTATTCCTTTTCTAGTCATTGATATGGCTGTTGCAAGTGTATTAATGTCAATGGGTATGATGATGTTACCTCCCGTAATGATTTCATTACCATTCAAGATATTATTATTTGTATTAGTTGATGGATGGTATTTGATTACACATTCTTTACTAGATGGTTTCTTACCATTGTAATGTATAACGGAAGGAGTTCGAATTTGTGAGCGGTGAATTTGTCATATCATTAGCTGAACAAGGTATTTATACGATTTTGATGGTTACAGGACCAATACTAATTTTAGCATTAGTAGTCGGTCTTCTTGTAAGTATTTTTCAGGCAACTACTCAAATACAAGAACAGACACTCGCATTCATCCCTAAAATTGTCGCAGTATTATTAGGAATTGTCATTTTTGGTCCGTGGATGTTATCTGTAATGGTAGAATTTGCATCAAATTTATTCCAAAATATTAATCGATTCGTAGGGTAACTAGTATGTTTGATTTTATAAATATTAATGTTCTTCCAGCATTTATTTTGATTTTGGTTAGGGTTATTTCCTTTTTTGTTACTGTACCAATTTTTTCGTATCGTACGATTCCTAATCAATTAAAGATTGGCATAGGTTTTTTCTTAGCGTGGATTATGTTATATACGATTCCAACTCCAGAAGTTCTCGTTAACGGAAACTATATTTTATTAGTAATGAAAGAAGCGCTAGTAGGTTTAATGCTTGGGCTTATTGCATACATCATTTTATCTGCAATTCAAATTGCAGGCGGTTTTATTGATTTTCAGATGGGCTTTGCAATTGCCAATGTGGTTGATCCTCAAACAGGTGCTCAAAGTCCACTTATTGGACAGTACTTTTATGTTATTGCAATAATTTTTTTATTAATGGTGAATGGCCACCATTTGTTAATTAATGGATTGTATTATAGTTTTGAGATTATACCAATTGATTCATTTATACAATTGACAAATCTAGATTTTATATTAAAGACATTTAGTCAGATGTTTTTGATTGCATTTCAATTAGCAATACCCATTGTAGGATGTTTATTTCTAGTCGATGTCGCCTTAGGGGTTATGGCACGAACAGTACCGCAATTAAACGTATTTGTGGTAGGTTTGCCACTAAAAATATTAGTTGCATTTTTAGTATTATTTATGTTTATTCCTTTTTATATAAGTATTGTTCAAAAGTTATTTGATTATATGCTTGAAACAATCCAACTATTGATCCAAATGTTAGGTGGTGCCTAATGAAGTACTTACATTTAGATTTACAGTATTTTGCTGGTGAAAAAACGGAAAAAGCCACTCCTAAAAAAAGACAAGATGCACGAAAAAAAGGACAAGTTGCAAAAAGCCAGGATGTAAATACAGCAATTTTGTTATTTTTTGTCTTTATTATCTTACTTGTCATCGGGAATACAATGAAAACAACGATGATGGATATGTATGAGAAGGCATTTACAGATTATATTTTTATGGAAGTGACTGAAGAACAAGTATTTGAAGTCATGCTGGATTTCGGTGTAGAAATACTTATTGCAATTGCTCCGATACTTCTCATTGCGATTGTAGCAGGATTAGCATCTAATTTTATGCAAATTGGATTTTTGTTCACTGCAGAGCCTTTAAAAATGCAGTTGAACAGAATAGATCCGATCCAAGGTGCGAAGAGAATATTTTCAGTAAGAGCATTAGTAGAATTAGTCAAATCCTTATTAAAAATAATTGTTGTTGGTGCCATTACATTCACAGTGATATGGATAAATATTGACCAAATTATGATGTTAGTCTACAAAAGTGTGGATAGCTCTCTTGCTTTTTTTGGTTCTATCACGATCCAAATGGGATTAGCTGCAGCAATTGCTTTGTTAATTATTTCTGTGATTGATTATGCTTATCAAAAATTCGATTTTGAGAAACAAAATCGTATGTCGAAAAATGATATTAAAGACGAGTATAAAAACATAGAAGGGGACCCTTTAATTAAATCAAAAATAAAAGAAAAACAAAGACAAATGGCGATGCAACGAATGATGAGTCAAGTACCTGAGGCTGATGTGATTATAACCAATCCAACTCATTATGCCATTGCCTTAAAGTATGATGAAAATAAAGCGGATGCTCCTTATGTTGTTGCAAAAGGTGTAGATTTTGTCGCATTGAAAATTAAAGATATTGCAAAGCATCACAATATTGAAATGGTAGAAAATCGCCCTTTAGCAAGAGCATTGTATGGTAAGTGTGAAATTGATGATGTAATAGATGAAGAGTTTTTTCAAGCAGTTGCAGAGATTCTTGCATATGTATATCGAATTCAAAAAAAGATTAAATAAATGTATTTAAGTTGTGTTTAAGGAGTTGTAAAGTATGAAAGCTAGAGATTTTACCGTTTTACTTGGTGTTATTTTGATTATTGTTATGTTAGTTATTCCATTACCAGGGTGGCTTTTAAGTATATTGATTTTGTTAAATATATCTCTAGCATTAATTGTTATATTAGTTTCAATGAATACAACTGATGCATTGCAATTTTCAGTATTTCCTTCATTACTCTTATTATTAACTCTTTTCAGGTTGGGATTAAATGTATCTACAACGAGATCAATTTTGTCTGAAGGAAACGCAGGTGGAGTAGTAGAAACTTTTGGAACATTCGTAATAGGGGATAATCCATTAGTAGGTTTTGTTGTTTTTGTTATTTTGGTTATTATTCAATTTTTAGTTATTACTAAAGGTAGTGAGCGTGTATCAGAAGTTGCTGCAAGATTTACGCTCGATGCAATGCCAGGTAAGCAAATGAGTATTGATGCAGATTTAAATGCAGGAATGATTAACGAACAACAAGCGAAAGATAGAAGACAAAAGATTGAACATGAAGCAGATTTTTATGGTGCGATGGATGGTGCAAGTAAATTTGTTAAAGGTGACGCCATTGCAGGTATTATCATTGTTTTAATCAATATTATTTTTGGTTTAATTATTGGTATGATTCAATTAGGCTTACCATTTAATGAGGCAATCGATACATATATGCGTTTAACTGTAGGGGATGGATTAGTTAGTCAAATACCTGCATTACTAATATCGACAGCTACTGGTATTGTTGTGACACGTGTCGCTTCAGAAGGTAATTTAAGCTCAGATGTAACAAAACAATTGTTTCGTTTCCCATCATTACTGTATGTAGCAGCAGGTACGATCTTCTTGCTAGGGTTCACACCAATTAATGACCTGTTAACAATCCCAATTGCTCTTGTACTTGCAATTGGTGGGTACATGTTATCAAGACAACAAAAAGTAGAAGATTTACCATCATTAGAAGAAGTGGATGAAAGTCAATCTGAAGAAATGAAGGCACCAGAAAATGTAGTAGGATTAATTAATATGGATCCGATTGAATTTGAGTTTGGTTATGGATTAATACCATTAGCAGATTCAAGTCAAGGTGGAGATTTGTTAGATCGAATTGTAATGATAAGAAGACAACTTGCTATCGAACTCGGACTAGTCATTCCAGTTGTCAGAATACGTGACAATATTCAATTAAATCCAAATGAATATCGCCTGAAAATAAAAGGCAATGAAGTAGCAAAAGGTGAATTATTGCTTGATCACTATTTAGCAATGAGCCCAGGTATTGAAGAAGATGGCTTAGATGGAATCGATACAATTGAACCAGCATTCGGTTTGCCTGCTAAGTGGGTAACAGAAGAAGTGAAAGATGATGCGGAATTAAATGGTTACACAGTAGTAGATCCTCCATCAGTTGTCTCGACACACATTACTGAAATGATAAAAAGACATGCACATCAATTGTTAGGACGACAAGAGACACAACAATTAATTGATCATTTAAAAGAAAATTATCCGATTCTTGTGGAGGAAGTAACACCTGATCCATTAGCAGTAGGAGATGTACAGAAGGTTTTAGCAAAGTTATTGCGTGAAAATGTTTCAATCAAAAATTTACCAGTAATCTTTGAAACACTTGCAGATTTTGCAAAAATGACGACAGATACAGATTTGCTTACAGAATACACAAGACAATCTTTGTCACCACAAATTACTTCAAGTGTACTTCAAGGAAGGAATCAATTAAAAGTAATTACAGTATCTGGTGAAGTCGAAAAACTAATAGCAGAACATATTCAACAAACAGAACATGGCAGTTATCTAGCAATGGACCCAGATACACAGCAACGCGTCATTCAATCTGTATCAGAAAATGTAGAACATATGTCATTACAAGAGGAAAATCCAATTGTACTTTGTTCTCCAACAATCAGAATGTATATGAAACAATTATTAGATCGATTTTTTCCACATGTTATCGTTCTTTCCTATAATGAGATTGAACCAACAGCAGAAATTCAAAGTATCGGAGTGGTAAAAGTAGCATGAAGGTAAAAAAGTATAAGGGAAATACAATGCCAGAAGTGATGCAACTTGTACGAAAAGAATTAGGTGCTGATGCGGTCATTTTAAATTCTAAAGAAATGTACGAGGGCGGTTTTTTAGGGCTATTTAAAAAGAAAAAAATAGAAGTAGTTGCAGCAATTGATCCCACTCCTGTTAAACCGACTAAACAAAAAGATACGAGAAATCATATAGATACAAGAAATGTGTATAAACAAGACGAAGTATTATCTGAAATCAGAGAAATGAAGCGTTGGATACAACAAACATCGAAACCAGAACATGATTTACCTATTATTTTTCAAGAATTACTTTCAGTTTTGATTAATCAAGAAGTAGATAAAGAAATAGCTGATGAGTTAATTGAACAAATAATGAAACGGCATGAAAATGAGAAAGAAAGCGACCTATCCATAGAAAAACTAAAGAAGGAAATTCAATTTGAAATCAAGCATCGTCTTGCAAATAAAGGGTCGTTCGGTGGCTCGTTTGATAATCAAGTGATTCATCTTGTCGGTCCAACAGGTGTTGGAAAAACAACAACAATTGCAAAGTTAGCAGCAGATTGTGTATTGAATCAAAACAAACGTGTAGCATTTATTACAACAGACACATTCAGAATTGCCGCAATTGAACAATTGAAAACATATGCAAAAATTCTAGATGTACCTATTGAAGTTGCCTATAACTTAGATGATTATCGTAAAGCAAAAGATAAATTCAAAGAATATGACTATATTTTTGTGGATACAGCAGGAAGAAATTTTCGCGATGAAAAGTATGTGCAAGAACTAAATACTATTATAGATATGAAAGAAAAGGTTGATTCTTATTTAGTACTCTCATTGACTTCAAGAACAGTGGATATGGATAATATTTATCAACAATTTAAAAATGTACCAATTAAGCAATTAATTTTTACAAAACAAGATGAAACATCGATATATGGACCGCTTTTAAATTTATCTGATAAATATAATTTGGGTATTGCATATATTACTAATGGTCAGGAAGTACCTGATGATATAGAACGAATATCTTTAGAAGAAATTGCAATGTTAATAGTTGGTGATTAAATGGAACAAGATCAAGCAGCGAAGTTAAGATCACGTATCAAAAGTCTCCATGGAAATTATGAAGCAAAAACAATAGCTATTGTAAGTGGAAAAGGGGGAGTGGGCAAGTCGAATTTTGCACTTAACTTTAGTATTTCACTACAAGACAAGGGAAAAAAAGTACTTTTGATTGATTTGGATATAGGAATGGGAAATATCGATATTTTACTAGGTCAAACATCTACATATTCCATCATTCAGATGTTAGAGAAAAAAATACAAATTTATGATATTATAGAATCAGGGCCAAAAGGATTATCTTATATTACTGGAGGTAGTGCACATAATGAAATATTCACAGTAAATAATGATAATTCTAACTATTTCATTGAGCAATTAGAACTAGTTTTTAATCAGTTTGATTTTATTATTTTCGATATGGGTGCAGGTGTGACGAAAGAGTCTATTCAATTTATATTGGCTGCAGATGAGTGTATTGTACTGACAACTCCAGAGCCTACCTCATTAACAGATGGATACGCAATGGTGAAACATATTTTGTCTTATAAAAATATGTCCTTGCATCTAGTTGTTAATCGTGTTTTGAATGAAAAACAAGGAAAACAAGTTGTAGATCGATTCAGTGTTGCAGTATCAAAATTTCTAAATGCACAGATTGTACCGTTGGGATATATTCCTGATGACTCATCAGTAAGTAAGGCTGTAATTAAACAAATTCCATTTACTACCTTTAATCCGAAATCAAATGCATCTGTTGCATTAATGGAAATGACAAATCAATTTTTAGGCATTGTGCCAAGAAAAGAAAAAGGTTCAAATTTCCTCAAAAACTTATTGAAATATTTTGCAGAGGGGTAAACACCATGAATAAATATTCTGTGCTTATTGTTGATGATTCAGCATTTAT
>JAJUGF010000050.1 GCA_029268495.1 Gracilibacillus sp. | reverse complement strand
TCATATTCTTTACCATCTGTAATCTCATCAACCCATTCGACATTTGAAACGATTAATAGCTGATGTAAATGTGGTATTTCTCTCATCACATGAGCGACATGATCGTTATTCGCTTTTATTTTTACATTTGCTTCTAAAGATTTTCCGATAATTTTATTTGTTCTTGCTTCTTCAAGCCCTTTAAGAATATCATCTCTTATTTCCATGAAGAAGTCCCATTTTTCTTCAATTGCATTCGCATTTGCAATTTCTTTTGCATCAGGCATGTCACACAATTGCACATATTCTTCTTCCACATCAGGAATAAATGACCAAATTTCTTCCATTGTATGTGTTAAAATCGGTGACAATAATTTAGCTAACGTTGTAACTATTTCATAATAAACTGTTTGAATACTTCTTCTACGTGGATGATCATTTGCTTCAATATATAAAATATCTTTAGCGAAATCCAAGTAGAATGAACTTAAATCAATACTGCAGAAATGATGAATTGTTTGATAAACTGTTGAAAAGTCATAATTCTCATACGCATTTCTTACTTTGTCAATTACATTTTGTAATTTGATTAACATATATTTGTCGACTTCTTCTAAATTATCATCTTCCACACGATTGATTAATCTGTAATCATCTAAATTACCTAGCAAAAAGCGGAATGTATTTCTAATTTTGCGATACCCTTCAGATGTTTGTTTAATAATATCATCTGAAATACGAACATCTGCTTGATAATCAACTGATGCAACCCATAACCTTAAAATATCAGCACCATATTGCTTCATAATTTTTGAAGGAACAACGACATTTCCTACTGATTTACTCATTTTTCTTCCTTTACCATCTAAAACAAATCCATGTGAGATAACTGTTTCATATGGTGATTTTCCTGTTACCGCAACAGAAGTAGAAATAGATGAGTTAAACCATCCGCGATATTGATCAGATCCTTCTAAATAGACATCGGCAGGTCTTCTAAGTTCCTCGCGATGATGCAGAACACCAGCATGAGAAGAACCGGAGTCAAACCAAACATCCATAATATCTGTTTCTTTGGTAAATGTTCCATTAGGACTATGTTCAGAAGCAAATCCTTCAGGTAACAAATCTTTTGTTTCCCACTCAAACCAAATATTAGATCCATGCTCACTAAACAATTGAGCAACATGAGAAATGGTTTCATCTGTAATGATTGGTGTTTTATCCTCACCGTAGAATACCGGAATTGGTACACCCCATGTACGTTGACGTGAAATACACCAATCTTCGCGATCACGGACCATATTATATAATCTTGTTTCACCCCATTTAGGTACCCAATTTACACGTTCAATTTCTGCTAAAATTTCTTCACGGAAATCTTTAATTGATGCAAACCATTGATTTGTCGCACGGAATATTGTTGGTTTTTTCGTACGCCAATCATGCGGATAGGAGTGTGTAATAAATTCCATTTTAAGTAATGCATGATTGTCATTTAATAATTCCGTTACTTTTTTGTTTGCTTCATCATAGAATAATCCTTCAAATCCAGGTGCTTCATCTGTGAAAACACCTTTTTCATCAACAGGGCATAATACGTCTAAACCATACTTTTTCCCAACAACAAAGTCATCTTCCCCGTGACCAGGTGCCGTGTGTACAAGACCTGTACCACTCTCTGTTGTCACATGATCACCTAGAATAATTAAAGAATCTCTATCATAAATTGGGTGTTTGGCAACGATATGTTCTGCTTCTTTCCCAGTAAATTGTTTGATAACCTCAGGATTATTCCATTCAAGTTTATCTTTTACTTTTTCTAACATCGCTTCTGCAATCACATACTTAGTTGCATCTTCTTTAACTACGATATAAGTTAAATCTGGATGTAGTGAAATAGCTAAGTTTGCAGGAATTGTCCATGGTGTAGTAGTCCAAATAATGAATTTTTCATCACCATCTAATAAACCTTTACCATCTAGTACATCAAATGCAACATAAATCGAAGCAGATCGCTTATCTTGATATTCGATTTCCGCTTCAGCTAATGCAGATTCAGAAGATGGAGACCAATAAACTGGTTTTAATCCTTTATAAATGTATCCTTTTTTCGCCATTTCACCAAATACTTTTATTTGCTCTGCCTCGTATTCTTTATTTAATGTAACGTAAGGATTATCCCAATCCCCTCTTACACCTAATTGTTTGAATTGTTCTCTTTGATTATCTACTTGCTTTAAAGCATATTCTGCACACTTTTGGCGGAATTCCGCTACTGACATCTTTTTTCGGTTTACTTTCTTTTTCGCTAATGCCGATTCAATTGGTAATCCGTGTGTGTCCCATCCTGGCACATATGGCGCTTGAAAGCCTGTCATTGATTTGTACTTAACTATAAAGTCTTTTAATACTTTATTAAGCGCATGCCCCATATGAATATCTCCATTTGCATATGGCGGTCCATCATGAAGAACGAATAACGGCCTATCTTGTGTTTTACTTTGAACTTTCTCATATAATTTCTCTGCTTCCCATTTTTCTTGAAGCCCTGGTTCCTTATTTGGCAAATTACCTCGCATAGGAAAAGCTGTTTGAGGCATATTTAATGTTTGTTTATAATCCATTATCTGTTTCCTCCTTTTAATCTTGTATCTTATTCATGTAGAAAATTATCGATTTAATCTAAAGCTTATTATTAAAATGAATTAAAAAAAGCCCTTCTATCCCCAAAAAGGGACGAGAAGAACTCGCGGTACCACCCTTATAGATAATTTCAAACAATTATCCACCTTAGTCTATTCGTATCGTGAACAAAACGAATATTCTTACTTACATTCAGAATATTAACTCATGGGTGATGTTCAATGAATATCTGCTATTAGGCTTACACCTTCCCTAATTCGCTTTAAACAGATTGTATTCACTTACTGTCCCAATCAACGTTATTATAATTGATTTAATTGTAATAAGATTATAGTGAAATATTGCATATTCGTCAAGATTAATATGAATTCGATTCTTCCTTATTTTTCATTTCTTCAATTTCTGTATCGAATACATTATCCCAATCATCATTTTCTAACAAATCTAATTGAGCTTCTACTAACATTTTCAATCTTGTTCGGAAAACTTTTGCTTGTTTTTTCAGTTCTTCCACTTCTAAAGCGATTTTTCTAGACTTATGTAATGCCTCATTAATAATTCTATCTGCATTTTTTTCTGCTTCCTTAATTATTAATTTCGATTCTTTCTTTGCATTTTCTTTCACTTCTTCTGCAGTCTCTTGGGCAACTAGTATGGACTTATTGAGCGTTGTCTCAATATTAGAAAAATGATTTAATTTTTCGTTTAATTGGTCTACTTGATCTTTCAATTCTTTTTTTTCTCTTATTACTGTCTCGTAATCTTTAATAATCTGATCTAGAAACTCATTAACATCATCTTCATCATACCCTCTAAACCCTCTAGCAAATTCCTTATTGTGAATATCAAGTGGTGTTAACGGCACACTGGCCACCTCCTATTTCTAATGAAAAGTTATATCTATCGTACCACAATTATCGAATAAGAAAACAAAAATTTTTTATTGTTATAACAATTTAGAATATGTAATCTTCAATTTATCTTTTTTTGATCTACCATCGAACGAATCTAAGCGGGTTCTTCCTTTACCTCTAACAGAAATCATATCATTTGCTTCAATTAGATATGCAGGTTGATCAATCAATTGGTGATTTACTTTCACATGTCCTTTTTTTATTGAATCAGAAGCAAGCTGTCTAGATATGTTATACATCTCTTTAATCAAGACATCTAAGCGTAACGACGAGCAAGTTGTGTGAAATGTCGACCAATCATTTTGACTAGTTAGTTTATGTTGTGCACTCACTTCAGTAAATTCAAGATTGGCACGTTTTATTGAGGTTACATTTGCCATTAAATATGTAGATATATCTTTACAAACTAAAATTTGAATGACTCCATTTTGAATAACCAAATCACCCAATTTATCTCGTTTTATTCCTGCTGACAAAAAAGCACCTAAAACATCTCGATGTTCCATTTTAATAAATTTTTCATTAAATTTAGCTTGTAATACTACCACTTCAAAATCTTTATCTTCAATTTGTTCATAATATTGGGCTAAAACTGCACGCTTTCTTTCTGCATTATCCCATAGGCCATAAAAATGTAATTGCAGTGTTTCATCATTCCCAATTACATTTTCAAATATGTGTTGTTCCCTTGGATGTAAAAAATCTGTCAGCTTTACTTCATACCGATTCGTCACTTGAGAACGCCAACTGATTACCTGATCAATAAAAGGTTCTTCTTCTTTACGAAAATGTTGATATATATCCATTTTTATTAAAAACCAAACACAATAATACGATAAAGATAATTTAATCCGCCTATTGCAAATTGCAACACAAAAATCGCCACAATTGGAGAAATATCAATAACACCACCAATTGGCGGAATTATTTTTCTAAATGGTTCTAAATAAGGCTCGACGATTTTCGCTAACAGTTGGCCAATGGAAGATTCTCTTGCTCCAGGAAACCACGACATCAAAATATAAATAATAATTGCATACATATATATTTGTATGCCATATCCAATAATTTGAAATAATACATCCATTCTTTATCTTACCACCTTTGTTCGATATCAATATCTTCCATTACCTCAGTAATATTACCGCTTATTTCAACTTGATCTGGTGTACACAAAAATGTCTGGCTACCCAGCTTTCTAATATTTCCTGAAAGGGCATATACAGTCCCGCTCATAAAATCCACAATTTTTCGAGCTTCCTGTGTGTCCACTCGCTGCAAATTAATCACAACAGATTTACGATTTACTACATGATCAGCAATTTCTTGTACTTCATTAAATGATCTAGGCTCACACAAAACAAACTTCGCTGATGATTGTACACTTTTTAAACTTACTACTTTTGAACGGTCTTTAACATCATTAACCGAGTTAGTCGCTATTTCCTGTTCATATTCTTCCTCATGAACGATTTCATACTCATCTTCTAAGCCAAACAAATGTTTAAACTTACCTTTCATCCCCATCTTCTGTACACCTCTATTCTTCGTATGGGCCTACAAGCTCTGAACCTATCCTAATATGAGTTGCTCCTTCTTCTATTGCAATCATATAATCATTACTCATCCCCATCGATAAGTATTGGCACGGGGCATGAGAGTACTGTTGTTCTTCTATTTCTTCTTTTAATAACTTTAGCTTTCTAAATGTCGTACGTAACACAGTCTCATCTGTAACATGTGGTGCCATTGTCATTAAACCAACTACATGAATAGAAGGGTATTCTTTTAATTGTTGAATAAAAGCATGCACTTCTTCTTCATTCAACCCATGCTTAGATTGTTCTCCACTCGTATTTACTTGAACAAAACAATTGATTTTTTTTTCTTGTCGCTTATTTATTTCTTTTGCAAGTGACATTCGATCTAATGAATGAATATAATCAACATGGTCAATGACATCTTTTACTTTTCTTGATTGAAGTGTTCCAATAAAATGCCATATTGCTTCATTGGCAATGGACTCTTTTTTACTTAATAATCCTTCAGGTCTATTCTCACCAATGTGCTTCACACCTGAATCAATAGCTTCTATTGTTCGTTCGATTGAAACATATTTCGTCACACCAATTATTGTAATATCTTCTATTTTACGATTTGCTTTTTCGCACGCTTTTCTTATATTATTCTGAATATTTACTAAATTTTCTGCAACAGTCATTGAAATGAGCATACTCCTTTAAAAATTATTTTTTGTTATTTAAAGCCAATAAAACCTAACATTCTCCCAGTTTTTCCATTGTCTCCTCGATGAGAAAAAAACAAGTCTGACTCCACTGTACAATAATTTGATACGACTATTTGCGAACTATCAATTCCACTGTCCTTCAATTGTAAATAATTTAACTGTTTTAAATCTAAATGATATGCATTATCTATTATTTCATAACATTCCATATGCTTTTTCGGAATTTGATTAATGACTTCTTCGCTCACTTCATAACAGGTCTTACAAATAGCAGGTCCAATTACAATTTCTAGATTCTTCAAACTTACACCTAGCTCATCCAATTGCTTGATAGCTTGTTTCGCAATTTCTTTCACAGAACCTTTCCATCCTGCATGAAGTATTGCTGCAACCTTGTCTATTTTACTGTACATGAATATAGGTACACAATCAGCAAACATTAAAGCTGCTATCTTATTATTTTTAATTGTTATCAAACCATCTATATCTGCAATAACATCATGCAAACTTTTTGCACCACGTCCACCATCTTGCTCTGTCACAATATGGATATTACTATCATGTATTTGTTCTGCAAAAATCCATTGTTGTAAAGAGGTACCACAATTCTTTGCAAGCAATTCTCTATTTCTTACTACATCGTTTTTACTATCTCCGACATGTAGGCCTTGGTTATTTGAAGCATATGCACCTTTACTATAACCGCCATATTTAGTTGTGAATCCAGCAATAATTTCTTCCTCTTTTATCCAGCTATCAATAAATAATATTTCTTTATCTTTGTCATAAAAAAATGGGTTCATTCTCAATCGCTCCTACTTTAGAAATATTTTATCACAAAATCACGAAAGTTCCCAATTTTTAATGATTTTTGCTGATTTTAACCTATTTATTGATACACACTAGAAGCAGATTCTGCATAGGGAAAAACCTGAACGATTTATTTCAATTAGTTCAGGATTTACTAAAATTTTTTTAGTCACTAGTATCCACTAGTTATTTTGAGTTAATGATATCTTCCATTGAAAATAATAACGAAAACGGACAAATATACAATAATATTGTTCAATTGCTTTTGGCAGGTTCACTAATATAATAATTCGTCTTTTTAACTAAAATCACGTCCTGTCCAATTCTCATGACATTTTCCCACGGAATAATCACTTCTCTTTCCTCCCCAAAAAACCCTAGAACTTTAGATTGTGTTGCAACGATTAAGCTTACAATCCTACCATATTCTACATTTATTTCAATATCTGTTAAATGACCTATTTTTGTTCCGTCTTCTATATAAACAATATCTTTCATTTGCATTGACGATAATGTAATCATTTTAATCACCATCCTTATTTATATATATGTGTACAAAAGTAAATTATGGTGTGAATTTAAATGATTTTACAAATTCCAATTACCAAATATTATCAATATCTATTGGAATGGCTGTGAATGACTTGGATAAACTAATATCGAGAGAGCAATGATCTCTCAAAACTAATCAAGAGGTGAATAGCGTGGGTAAAGACGAGCATAAATCAAAAAACAATAAGAATGGATTACCTCAAACGCCAAAAAATCAAAAGAACAATGGCATTGATGT
This sequence comes from Gracilibacillus sp., assembly GCA_029268495.1. Lineage (GTDB taxonomy): Bacteria > Bacillota > Bacilli > Bacillales > Amphibacillaceae > Gracilibacillus > Gracilibacillus marinus. The sequence continues at coordinate 4,393 of JAJUGF010000050.1, read as the reverse complement.
AGAATTTTCAGTTGAGCTCGCAGATCAAGCCGATATGAAGGCAATAGAAAGAAGTAAAAAAGCAAAAAATAGAAATAATAGATAGGTAATTCAGTTAATAGAGATACGAACATTTTCCAAAAGAAAATAACAGCTGTGATTCTAATTTAAGAAAGTAAGAACTTAATTACACGAAATTCCCTACAATGTAATGAATATTCAAGTAGAGATTGAGATACAAGAATTCCCTCACTTTAAAAAATCCAAACGATTCGAAAGCTATTCACCGAATTGTTTGGATTTTGTGTGTGTTGAAAGAAAATCAAGATTTAACTTTATTTGATAATTTAGAGATTCTATATGTGCTTGGCAACCAATACAGATTGTCCGCGCACAATCATTACTAATTTAAAGTAGTGTCGAATTATTTTTTATTGCAAACCAATACATATGGCATCGTTCGTGTTTTGTGTTAAAAATAATAGGTATGTCCATACTTTTTTCTTGTAATAAAGACATTTATTTAAAGACTTCCCTTTTTTCGTTTATTACTCAAACATTTCTTTATTCATTTCTTTTATAGCTGCTTTTTCTAGTCTTGAAACTTGCGCTTGTGAAATGCCAATTTCCTCAGCTACTTCCATTTGGGTTTTCCCCTGAAAAAAACGCTTATTCAATATCATTTTTTCACGATTATTTAATCTTCTCATTCCTTCTTTAATCGATAAATGATTAATCCAATCATTGTCTTTGATACTATCATCACTCACTTGATCCATGACATAGATTGGATCGCCACCATCATTAAAAATCGGTTCAAATAAAGAGACAGGGTCTTGAATGGCATCTAGTGCGAATATTACATCTGTTACTGGAACTTCAAGTTCATTTGCGATTTCCGCTGGAGAAGGATCTTTTGATGTTTCACTCATTAATTTTTCACGCGCATGTAACGCTTTATATGCTATATCCCTTAACGACCTTGACACGCGAATTGGATTATTATCTCTTAAGTATCTTCTAATTTCTCCAATAATCATAGGTACTGCATACGTTGAAAATTTCACATTTTGACCTAAATCAAAATTGTCGATGGACTTAAGTAAGCCAATACACCCTACTTGAAATAAATCATCACCATACTCACCACGATTATGAAATCTTTGTATCACACTTAATACCAAACGAAGATTACCATTCACTAATTTTTCACGTGCTGTTTGATCTCCAGCTTGCATTTCTCTAAATAATTTTCGCATTTCTTCATTTTTTAGTACTGGTAATGTAGAAGTATCTACCCCACATATTTCTACTTTATGTCTTGTCATATTGTACCCTCCCGATTGGAGATCCTTCTCAAAGTTCAGTATCACCAATCGGGAAGTATTTATGCATTTTTAATCCAATTACAAATTAAACCATTTTATTAAATTCTTTTTGTAATCTTTTAATAATTTTCTTTTCTAATCTTGAAATATATGATTGTGATATACCTAACATATCAGCAACATCTTTCTGCGTCATTTCCTCATTATTAACAAGACCAAATCGTAGTTCCATGATTTGCTTTTCTCTACCATTTAGTTGTTCTAACGCATTCTTTAATAGCACTTTGTCTACATCTTGTTCCAAATCTTTAAATGTGACATCTTCATCCGTCCCTAACACATCAGAAAGTAATAACTCATTTCCATCCCAATCTACATTTAAAGGTTCATCAAAAGAAACTTCTGTTTTTATTTTATTATTCTTTCTTAAATACATGAGGATTTCATTTTCAATACATCTTGATGCATATGTTGCTAATTTTATCTTTTTTTCTGGATTAAATGTATTAATCGCTTTAATTAAACCAATTGTTCCAATACTGATTAAATCCTCTATATTAATTCCGGTATTCTCAAACTTCCTTGCAATATAGACAACTAATCGTAAATTTCGTTCAATTAACATCGCTCTTGCAGCCTTGTCTCCGTTTGGTAGTTTATTAATTAATTCAAATTCTTCCTCTTTTGATAGAGGTGGTGGCAATGCTTCACTACCACCAATATAAAAAATCTCTTCATCCACATAACCTAGTTTTTTTAATATTTTCATCCACATTTGTTTATATTTTGTTTTCATTTCAATCATACATACCACTCCTCATTATGTACTTAACTAACATCTAAAAAGAGTTTAGGATGGAGCAAACAGTGATAGCTATTATCTGAGACTAATGTGCCTAATTTGACTCCAATCAACACATCCTCACATTCATGTTGGTGATTTTTATCTAAGTATATGCTTACTTTATCTGGTGAAAATGCAATTAACCACTTCGTTTCGCCATTAATTCCTTTGTATGGTACTAAACGATATGGACAATCCTCCGGCATTGCACCTTCTTCTAATAAGCGATACCACTCCACCAATTCTTTCCACTCTTCACAATTAAATAATGGTTCAAGAAAGTTCTCATCACCAATAATCACAGGTTTATTTGTAAGAGGATCAATTAAATGATTGCCACTATCCACATAACCTGAGACATAAGCCTGCTTATTTCGCCATAGTACACTTACTTGATACAAGAAATCTTTTTTAAATTGAAAATACTTATGCTTGTCCATTCTTTTTTTTGTAAAAATACAAATAGCAGGAAATAAAATAGCGACAAATATTACATGAATTTCTGATGATGACAATCTAACTTCATTTTCAAACAAATTTGAGTTATCAAACATAAAGTGAATGCCTAGTAAGCCTCCACCTATAGTGAATGTCATGAAATAAAATGTGAATAATCGTTTCATCATCTCTGAAAACGAAATAAAACCAAATGCAACTAGTATCATGACAACAGAATGGAGAAATTTGATATACCATTGTTCAAAATAAAGATGAGGAAAGAATACTTGTAATAGTACAATCAAAGATCCAATCAATCCTGCGAAACAAACACGAGTCCATTTAACATGTATATATAAAACAGATTGTGTTAACAAGAGAATGGACCAATCAATTAACCAATTTATTATCCAAATCATTTCCACATAAACTATCACAGACATACGCTCCGTATAACAATTTAAAAGATATATTTAGTATAAAAGATGAATGATTAAAAATCTGTCAAATGAAGGATGAAAATACGCTCTATTTTTAAGATGTTTTCACTGATTTTGTTGAATCTTCTTTTCATACTGAAATTTTTTTAGATGAGTATTTTTTAATTTGCAGGAAAAAAGAAAAAGCATGCCACTTCTAATTGTGACATGCTTTTGCATCTATAGATATTAACTCAGAACTTAATTATCTTCTTCGGTTTCTATTTCGTAAGAATGTAGGAATATCTAGTGTATCTTCTTGTGGTTTAGTTCTACTTGCTGAAGAAGCAGTCTGTGCATGAGCTGTTTCTTGTTGCTTCTCATCTTTCTCACGATTAACTGGTTGTTTTTGTTGGAATGCTGGTTTTGGTTTATTTTGAGCATTTTTTAATTGTGCTTCATCAAAACCAGTAGCAATGACTGTTACAACAATTTCATCTTTTAAATCTTCATTAATTACTGAGCCGAAAATCACATTTACTTCTTGGTCAGCAGCTGATGTTACGATATCTGCAGCTTCTTGTACTTCATATAAACTAAGATTTGTACCACCAGTAATATTCATTAACACACCATGAGCACCATCAATAGATGTTTCTAATAATGGAGAAGATATAGCTTTCTTTGCAGCCTCTGCAGCTCTGTTCTCACCTGTAGCAATCCCAATACCCATTAGTGCAGAACCTTTGTCAGCCATAATTGTTTTCACATCTGCAAAGTCTACGTTAATTAACCCTGGAGTTGCAATTAAATCAGAAATACCTTGAACACCTTGACGTAATACATTATCCGCTTCACGGAATGCTTCTAACATTGGCGTATTTTTATCGATAATCTCTAATAAGCGATCATTCGGAATCACGATAAGTGTGTCTACATTGCTTTTTAAACCTTCAATTCCACTTACTGCTTGTGTAGCGCGTTTTCTACCTTCAAATGTAAATGGTCTTGTCACAACACCTACAGTTAGTGCTCCTAATTCTTTAGCAACTTGGGCGATGACTGGTGCAGCACCAGTTCCTGTACCTCCACCCATTCCTGCAGTAACAAACACCATATCCGCACCTTTTAGTACTTCTTCAAGTTGTTCTTTACTTTCTTCCGCAGCTTTGCGACCAACTTCAGGATTTGCTCCTGCACCTAACCCGCGAGTTAACTTCGTACCTAATTGCATTTTCACTTCTGCTTTAGATAAATTTAATGCTTGTGCATCTGTATTTACAGCGATAAAATCAACGCCTTGTACTCCGTGCTCAATCATTCGATTTACAGCGTTGCTTCCGCCTCCACCAACACCAATTACTTTAATTGATGCTAGCTGATCC
>JAJUGF010000049.1 GCA_029268495.1 Gracilibacillus sp. | reverse complement strand
GAGAATGACCAAGCAATCAATGTATTATTACGTGGAGATTTAGATTTTGAGTCGACAGAAATAGTACAAGATGACTTAATCCATCAAATACCTTCACAAAGAACATGTGTGTTAGACTTTGAAGATGTCGCATTTGTTGATTCTACAGGTTTAGGATTACTTATTCAACTCGTAAAGAAGCTAAAAGAAAATGAGAGTTTTATTCAAATTATTCATGTGAATGAAGATATTTTGAATGTGTTTGAATTAGTACAAATTGAAGAAATTATTGGTGAATCCGTTATTATAAAAGAAATGTGATGAAGTGAAGCATGGAGAGAGCTCTTAAAAGTCATAAAGGAATGGAATGAAATGTAGCTATCAAGGAGTGTTGCTGATGAGTGTATGTAACGCATGTCCTTCGAATCCAAACTGTGAAAACTGTAAACAATTTATTGATGGTGGCACACTAAGAAAAAAAGTAAATCCACCTCGTGCGGTTATATTAGAAGATAAAGAGAATAAGAAAAATTACAATGGATTATTGTATGTGATTAGTAGAGTAGGAATGTTAATAAAAACGACTGCGCCAAGACAAAGTTACATTGTCGATATCAATGATGAGATCACTGCAAAAATCTCGCCAGTAATGAAAAAAGATTTAATAGACACAGATTTTATTTCTTTTGATATTGTGAAAGTTTCTAGAAAAACATCACAAGATGAACGTTTATCGAGAGATGAATATGAGTATCTCTTTTCAGATAAAAAGGATTTAATTGACCAATTGACAGAAGATTTGGATGAAAATATTAAAAATGAAGTAAGAGAGAAATTAAAAATAGATTTATTGAAGTCTGAATTGTTAGATCAATTGCAATTAAGTGCAACATACAAATATGAAAAGGGTAGATTAAAACAAGTAAGTGGCGATAAAGACTCTTTTATAAAAGAATCGGATATGTTGTTATGGATGAATGAAGCATTAAAACAAAATGCGCCAAGAAGAGAGACATTAATTGATCCAGAAAAAGAACGATATATCGACGTACATTCTGTGCCATTAGGTTATCAATCAGGTGGATTTGTGACACTGGATGTAACCAATATCGTACAAAAGGAAAAGCAGTTACTTGAAGAACAATGGCAAAGCTTTAGAGAAGTGACCCATGCATTATCTAAAGGAAAAGTACATCTAATTAAGTATGACGAAATAGTTGAAATCTTATCTAACTGCGAATTAATCAGCGAAATGGAAGTGTCTTCTTCGACACAATTAAAAGAAGTAAGAGAAATGATTAAGCAAGCATTAGTTGATGTGAATTTGCAATTAAAAAATCAATATCAGTTATTGTTATCTGTCCAAGAAGGATTGACGAATGCGTTAAAGCACGTGGGGAGTGGGAAGGTAAAAATATATATCCATGAGGTCAAAATCTTAATTATGATTGAAGATCATGGCAAAGGGATGTTGCTAAAAGACATACCAAAAGCAACTTTAATCAAGGGATATTCCACTTCAGCTACATTAGGTCAAGGGTTCCATTTGATGACATCTTATTGTTCACAACTGTTTTTAAAGACAGATACGAATGGCACAACATTGATACTCGAGTATTTAATTGGAGATAACAAGTAAGAAAAAAGACTAACGATGTACCATTTCCATCGTTAGTCTTTCATTATATTCATGAAAAATTGGAGATTATTTTACTTGTTCTCCTTGAACCCATACTTGTTTAATGTTTGCTGGTTTTACTAAATACATGATTTTTTGAAAAATGTCTTCAAGAGCTTCTTCTTGATTGAATACTGGTAGTTTGTTGTCGACTACATTTGTGTCTATCACTTGGATATCCCATGCATAGTTATTCTCTAATCTTCCAATTGGTAATTGTAGACTTTCTCCACCACCAGCTGTAGCGAGGTAGAATGCTTCATTTATAGTAATTCGAGATTCCTTCACTCCGCGCTTATCTTGTGAAATAGAAATATCGACCCCATCTTCTAACATACGTGAGGAGACAACTGCTTGTTTTGCATTATCATACAGACTAGGTGAAGCTCCTGCTGAAATGTCTGTACCTAGGCCGATATCGACCCCTTGTTCTAAGAAGCGTTTTGTTGGTAGCACTCCATTCGCAAAATAGGCATTAGATAATGGGCAATGTGCAATTGCTGTTTTTGTTTGAGCAAATAGACGGACATCCTCATCTTCTAAATGATTACAATGTGCCATAACAGATTTACTACCTAATAGTCCAAAATCATTCAATGCAAATGTATCGTTTTTTTGGAATCGCTCTTTCACATAATTGTGTTCCCAATCACTTTCACTACAATGTGATTGGATATGAGTATCATATTTAGCGGCTAATCTCCCAAGCCCTTCTAACGCTTCATCTGTACAGCTAGGAATAAAGCGAGGTGTTACAACAGGATATACCCCTTGTTTGGTAGTTTTTGCTAGTTCCTGTACACGTGTAATAAAATCTTCCGTATCATGTAATGCTTGCTCTGTTGTATGATCACGATAATAGTCAGGATTTTGTTCGATGTCATCTGCTACAATTTTTCCGACTAATCCGCGTTGGCCTTTTTGTGCGCAAATCTCTGCTAATAAATAGCTTGCTTCTTTGTGTATTGTTGCAAAATATAACCCAGTTGTTGTACCGTTATTTAGTAATGTTGTGACAAGATCTTCGTACACTTCTTTCGCAAAGTCTATGTCTTCATATTTCGCTTCAAGTGGGAATGTATAATTGTGTAACCATTCATTCAATGGTAAATCTAACGCAGTCCCTGATTGTGCCCATTGTGGTGCATGAATATGTAAATCAATGAACCCAGGTAGAATATATTGTCCCGGTGCTAAGCGAAAAAAATGATCTTTCCCTTCATTTTCTTGTATGATAGATGGATAGACTTCCTCTTCAGGAGAAAGAATTTGATCAATAACACCATCTTCATTAATAAGAAATAAATGGTCTTTTAATATAGATACTTCTGAAATAGACGTTGCAGTAAATGCTGTGCCTAAAAAAATCTTAGAGTTTGTTTGCAATCATATCACCTTTTTGTTTTTTAATTTTAGTATGGATGTAATTATAAAGGATGAGTGAAAAGAAGTCTAATTCAAATGAGACATAGTTCAAATTGTCTAAATATTCGAACTTCATTTTTCGACAAACAAAGTATTGAATTGTCGAAAAATGGTGATATACTAAAGGAAACTTCATATTTTCATATAATCGCGGGGATATGGCCTGCAAGTTTCTACCGGTTTACCGTAAATAAACCGACTATGAAGAGTAAGAGAATAGTAGAGCTATTTTCAGTTATTTCGTACATTCACTCGAAATATACGCTTTTCATATAAAGCATATATTTCGAGTTTTTTTGTGCAAAAACACTAGGAGTATAGTGCAGTCTTTATATAGTTATTTTATAAATATTGGGGGATGACGAATGGGAAACACAGCGAAGAAATTACAAACAGAAGAAACAATTAAGTCTGTAAAGTCTACAGATAAAAACATATCAAATGGAAAAGCATTCTTTGTTGGATTACAACACGTACTAGCAATGGATTTATTTATACCACCAATTATTTTAGCTGGATTATTATCCTTATCTGTTGGGGATAGTGCATTATTAATTCAAATGACATTTATTGCATGTGGTATTGCAACACTGATCCAAGCAGGTTTTGCAATGAAATTACCTGTTATGCAAGGACCTTCGTTTGTGCCACTAAGTGCATTGGCAGCAATTGGTACCACATCAGGTCTTGGCGCAATGGTCGGTAGTTTAATGCCTGGTGCCTTATTAATTGCATTAATTGGGAAACCTTTGAAATTATTTAGTAAAGCTGTAGTCAAGTTTATTCCACCATTAGTTGCTGGAACAGTTATTATCGTTGTTGGGATTACATTAATGCCAAGTGCGATTAATGGAATTTACAATGCAGAAGGAAGCTTTTATCAAAATATTCTTATTGCGACAATTACAATGGCTGTATTAATTACATGTATGTATGTTGGAGAAAAAGTGGCAAAATTCCGGTTTGTAAAAGTAGCTTCTGTTATTTTATCGTTAGGTATCGGTACATTTGTTGCTTCATTCTATGGTTTAGTTGATTTTAGCTCAGTGAGTGAGGCGTCTTGGTTTGCTTTACCTAGTATCTTTGCATTTGGTACGCCAGTATTTGAATTGGAAGCAATTCTAATCATGTTAGCAATTTATCTTATTATTGTTATTGAAACGACAGGAACATGGTTCACAGTTGGTGAAGTAACAGATCAGAAGTTAGATGAAAAGCGTCTGAATGGTGGAGCTTTTGGAGAAGGATTAGGTTGTTTTGTTGGATCATTCTTTGGAGGAACACCTGTTACTGGATATTCGACGAATGCTGGAATTATCGCAATAACTGGTGTGAAAAGTCGTAAACCAGTTATTGCAGGTGGTATTATTTTATTATTATTAGGTATGATGCCTAAATTAATGAATATCATCGCAAGTATTCCTGCACCAGTTATTAATGGTGTGTTCGCAATCGTAACGGTCATCATCATGATGAATGGATTTAAAGTAGTGAAAAAAGCACCATTTACAGAAAGAAATATGATTGTCATTGGTGTACCAATTATGTTAGCACTATTCGCTGTGTTAATGCCTACTGAGATTCTCTATAGTTTACCTACAATTGTCACATACTTTGTTTCTTCAGGAATTGCAGTTGGTGCGATTGGGGCATTAATTCTAAATTTCATTTTACCAGCCAAAAGTGACGACATAACAAATTAATCATAGAAGAATGGATAAGGAGATTGAACAATGCAACAAGATAAATTATGGAATGAATGGCATCCAGTGTATATTGCTGATGAGTTAAAAGAAGATCCTAAACAAGTACAAGTTCTAGGAGAAAAAGTTGTAATTTTTAGAAATGACAAAGGTGTGCATGCTTTTAAAGATATTTGTATACACCGTGGAGCAGAGCTATCCTTAGGTAAGGTAGTAGATGGAAGATTAGTATGTGCATACCATGCATGGGAGTATGATGGTACGGGAGCATGTACCAAAATCCCTGCGCTTCCATGTGGTCGTCCTATTCCAAAAAAGGCAAGAGCAACCGTCTATCAATGCGAGGAATATTTAGGGTTAATCTGGGTAAATCTAGGTGAAGATCCTGCGCCTTTTATTCATTATCCAGAAGCAGAAAAAGAAGGTCATCGCACAATTATTTGTGGGCCATATGCTGTAAAGGCAAATGCTCCACGTGTAATTGAGAACTTCTTAGATGTATCTCACTTAATGTTTGTACATGAAGGATTATTAGGTGATGTGGATCATGCAGAAGTTGTGGATTATGATGTACAATTTGTTGATGATCGTTTGATTACAAGTAAAATTCCTGTATTTCAACCAAATGCGGACGGACGTGCAAAAGGTGGATATACAGATTATGTGTATGAAGTATTAAGTCCAATTATCGCACGCTTTACGAAGACGACAGAGGGAGAAGAGGAAGAATTAACGATCTTCACTGCTGTAAACCAAGAGGATAACGAGCAAACGAAAGTATTCATGTTATTAACACGTAACTATGATTTAGATCAACCAGATGAGCCATTCCGTGAATTTCAGGATACCATTTTTTATCAAGATTTAGATATTGTTCAAAGTCAAAAACCAGAATTACTTCCATTAGATTTGCAAATGGAAATGCATTTAAAATCAGATGCACTCACAATCGCATATCGTAGATGGTTAGATGAATTAGGAATAGAAAATGGTACAATGCCAATAAATAAAGAAAAGAAAAATAGAAAAAAATAATAGATAAAACAAGCTAGTAGTACATTGTGGCTACTAGCTTGTTTATTAACAAAAGAAGAAATCGTTTTCTTTATAAAGATAATTTATTTATTAGAATTTATTAAAAATGGTTGATTTTTTAATTGTATGCGAATATACTCTATTACAGAAAGCGTTTACAGTCATACTGCAGGTGATTAAGACGCTTTAATTTATTTAAATTGGAGAAATCGGTTTCTTTTCTACATACTACTATATCTAGCCTACAACCTTCTACTATATCCACTACTTTTTTTGTTGTATATATTCACAATGTCACTATCAATTGAAAATTTAATTAGGGGGTAAGAAGAAATGAAAAAATGGTTCATGCTGTTTGCTGTCCTTGTCCTTTTTGTGATGTTAGTTGCATGTAATAATCAGGATACAACGAAAGAAGAACCTTCAGATGAAACACAAGAAAACCAAGAATCAACAGATCCAAATGCAGAAATGAATACGGATGCAGAGATTGAGCTAAATTTCTGGGTATTTGGTAGTGCTGGTTATGAGACACTAGCAGAAGAATATATGAAAGAGAATCCTAATATTAAGATAGCGATTAATGCTGGTGAGATGGAAGATATGCATAATAATTTGTTTACTTCGATTTCAGCTGGAAACGGAGCGCCAGATATTTCTATGATTGAAGTGAGTAATATTGCTAAATTCATGGAAGCGAGTGACAGGTTTTATAATTTGTATGATTATGGTGCAAATGATGTAAAAGATAGTTATTTAGAATGGAAATGGAAGCAAGCAGAAAGTGTTGATGGATCATTCCAAATTGGATTACCGACAGATATTGGTCCGACGACGATGTTTTATCGAACAGATGTAATGGAAGAAGCAGGATTACCAACAGATCCGGTAGAGTTAGCAGCGGAGATTGATACATGGGATGCGTATTACGAAACAGCAAAGAAAATAAAGGAAACAACAGGAAAACCAATTACGGATAGTCCACAACTCATGTTTAATGCGATTCGTGATCAACAACAACAACAATATTTTAATGAAAATGATGAATTGATTATGGAAGATACAGTGAAAGAAGCTTATGATTTCACAACAAAGATGATTCAAGAAGGATTGATTGGTCAAAATGAATTGTGGACACCTGAATGGGGAAGTGCAATGACTGATGGTAGTTATGCTACATTAATCGGTGCACCTGCATGGATGATTGCGAATGTGAAAGCAAACGCGCCGGATGCGGGTGGGAAATGGTCTCTAACTACAATTCCTGAAGGTGCAGGGAATTGGGGAGGTTCTTTCTTAACGGTACCTAAAGAATCGGAATATCCACAAGAAGCATATGATTTCATTGAATGGTTAGTTTCTCCGGAAAATCAATTGAAGTCATTCCATAGTAATGGGTTATTCCCTTCTGCACCAGAAGTGTATGAAGATGAAGCATTTTTAGCAACGACAGATGAGTATTTTAGTGGTGCAGAAACTGCAAGAATTTTTGCTGAGGCAGCAGAAACTGTACAACCAGTATACATGGGAATTAATTATTCCATTGTAGATTCGGAACTCGTTACTGCATTAATCAATGTGGCGGTAGAAGGTGCAGATCCTCAAGCAGAATGGGATGCAGCGGTTGACCGCATTACTCGTCAATTAGAGAGACAATAATGAAATAACTACGCTGGTGATAGACAGATGTTGCGAAGCAGAATGGATTTGCAAACATGTTTTTCTACACCAGCGTATTTTTTAAAATTAGAAATAGAAATAGCTAAGAAGTCCTGCAATTTTGAATAGGAAGGAGTATGTCTTGTGGAACAAGTTGGATCAACATCTCACAAAAAACGCAAAAAATTTTGGACAGAAGAGCGTAAAGAAGCCTTTTCTGGTTATATTTACATCTCTCCATTTTTTATATTGTTTTTTATTTTTGGGCTATTTCCAATCTTATTTAGCTTTTATCTTGGCTTTCAGAAATGGAATGGTCTAAATGAAATGGAGTTTGTTGGATTTCAGAACTTTGAGTGGATACTGACAGACCCTATTTTCTGGGCATCGTTAAGTAATACATTAATCATGTGGTTATTAGGTACGTTACCACAACTTTTAATTGGGATTATACTAGCATATGCACTCAATGCATCGATAATAAAAATGAAAAGCGTATTTCGAGTATCTATCTTCATGCCATATGTTACTTCTACTGTTGCTGTAGCTATTGTGTTTGGTGTCATGTTCAATAGTCAAGAATTTGGATTAATCAATGTGATTTTAGGAACTTTCGGGTTGGATCCGATTAGTTGGTCTACGTCTGAATGGGGCGTAAAGATAGCTATCTCTACAATGGTTTTTTGGCGATGGGTTGGTTATAACACGATTATTTACTTAGCTGGATTACAGGGAATTCCTCATGAATTGTATGAAGCATCTGTCATTGATGGTGCAACTGTGAGACAAAAAATTCAATACATTACGATTCCGTTGTTACGACCAATCATTATCCTTACAGTTTTTACTTCAACTATTGGTGCACTGCAATTATTTACGGAACCATTAATCTATATTGGTAGAACGTATCGTGAGGAAGGTATTACTGTTGTGTTATATCTATATAGAGAAGCATTTTCAAATCTCGCCTTTGGTCCAGCATCTGCTGCTGCCATTATTTTGTTCCTTATTATTATTGTACTTTCTACAATAAATGTATTTATAGCAAATCGGATTGGGCGATAGGAGGGTGAATGATGGGTGATTCGTATACTCAAAAGCAATCAAAGATATTTGCAAAGAGTTTTCTTTATTTTCTGTTAGCTATTAGTGCAATCCTCTCTATTTTTCCATTTTATTGGATGTTTGTAATGGCGACAAATGATAATAGTGCGATTAATAGTTTGCCTCCTGCATTTATACCTGGTGGGGAACTTGTGGCAAACTTTATGAATGTAATTAACACAATCGATTTCTTTGGTGCGATTTGGAATTCGTTATTTGTTTCTGTTGTTACGACAATAGGTGTCTTATTTCTTTGTTCATTAGCAGGATATGCATTTGCTAAATTAAAATTTAAAGGGAGAGATATTCTCTTTATTGCTATATTAGTAACAATGATGATTCCACCACAGTTAGGATTGATACCACAGTACTATATTATTACGAAATTAGACTGGCTTAGTGATATGAAAGCAATTATCTTTCCTGGTTTAATTGATGCATTCGGGATTTTTTGGATGCGTCAATATATTAGTAGTAATGTTCCTGATGAATTAGTAGATGCAGCTAAAATAGATGGTTGTTCGAATTTTAGAGTGTATTGGAATATCGCAATACCAGTAATTATTCCAGCGTTTGCAACACTTGCAATCATTCGATTTATGTATATATGGAATGATTTCTTATGGCCACTAGTCGTATTGCGTGAAGAATCTGCATATACGATTCAAGTAGCACTTAGAGGTTTGATTGATAACTATGTACGAGATAATGGCATGATTATGTCAGGTACATTTTGGGCAACTGTTCCATTAATTATTATTTTCTTATTATTTAATCGTTTGTTTATTTCAAGCTTAACTGAAGGAGCAGTAAAAAGTTAGATGAAAAAGATGTGTTTGTTTACACGAACAATCGTGGTATGATAAATAGTAATTAGTGCAAGCGGTAACAGTGAAAAGATAGAGAGAAGATGACTGAAAAGTAGAGGTTAGAATCATGAAGTTAACAATTAAAGAAATTGCTAAAATGGCAGGCGTTTCACCTGGTACAGTTTCAAAAGTAATGAATCAAACAGGTAGTATAAGTCCTGACACAATAAAAAAAGTGAAAAAAGTAATTGAGGATACAGGTTATCAACCTAGTTTTTCAGCAAAAGCTTTAGCTACGAAAAAGTCGAATTTAATTGGCTTAATTTATGCTGGGGAAGTACATGTTGAATTTAATCATCCTTTCTTCAATCAAGTCATTAATGCATTCAAAAATACTGCTGGTCAATTAGGGTATGATATGCTCATCTTTTCCAATCAAACATTTAGTATGGGGAAAGAAAATTATGTGGCACGTGCCAAACATTATCAACTTGATGGTTGTTTAATTATTGCAGGTGAGAATATTGAGGAAGCGATTCATGAATTGGATCAAAGTGATATTCCTACAGTAGCCGTTGATTTGAAATTAAACGGTGAGAAATCTAGTTATGTGATGACAGATAATGAAAAAATATCTAGACAAGTAGTAGAGTATTTCTATCTAAATAATATTAGAAAAGTAGCGTTTATTGGTGGACAAATTAATTCAGATATTTCCAATGTGAGGAAGCGTGCGTTTGTACGAGCAATGAAGGACTATGGAATGGATTTAAAAGAAGAATGGATTTTACATGGGAACTATTTTGAAGAGAGTGGATATCAATTAATGAATGAATTGATTCATACCAATTCTATCCCTGAAGCTGTCTATGCAGTATCGGATATGATGGCGTTAGGTGTGTTAAAAGCGATTAAAGAGAACGGTCTACGTGTTCCACAAGATATCAAAGTGATTGGGTGTGATGATATTGAAGCATGTAGATATAGTGAGCCATCCTTAGCGACAGTGAAACAAGACCAGTTGAAAATTGGTCGGCTCGCAGCACATATGTTGCATGATTTAATTAATGAGTTGCAAGTACAAAATAGTGTACTTGTTGATCCAGAGTTAATTATCCGTGATTCAGCAAAAAAATAAATCGTTATAATAGTTGCATACAAGAAACAGGGGTTGAAACAAAAGGATTCTTTAAACTTGAAAAATCCAAACGATTCGAAAGCTATTTACCGAATTGTTTGGATTTTGTGCGTATTAGAAGATAACTCCATTTGGTAATGTTGAGATTTGATATGTGCTTTGCACCCGCTCCGGCTTGTCCGTCTCCCTTTCCGTGGGTTTTTACCCTAAGCTAACTTTTTTTAGCAAAGGGCGCTAAAAAAGTGGATCTTAGGGTAAAAACATCCCCGTAGTAGTGAAAACGGACGCCTGCGCTTTTGTCTTTTAATAATGTAGCATGATGAACAATAGCTATAACAATCCAAAATATAAGCACTCCCAAACATTGTAGAACTTCACTGAGTGTAGGCGCCCACCCCCCACTTCTATGGGGTCCTTTTTTCTGAAAAGTTAGCTGAAGGAAAAAGCCCATGGAAAGGGGAGGGGGCAAGCTGGAGCGGGGTATACGCACACGAATCATTTCATAATTATAGATTAAAGTTGTGTCATATCATTTTTTATTGCCAAACAACACATATTCAATCGTTCTTATGATGTGTGAAGACCCCTATTTATGTCTTTAATTAATTATTCTCTTTCAGATAAATCCATACTAAATTCACAAATCGTTGCATTTGATTGGAGAGTGTGGTTGTTTCGAATGCATGGAATAGTGGTTGCAATAATTTTTCTATAATAATTTTTCTGATTCGTTCTCTTTCTAATTCACTAATGATGACATCAAGTAAGTCTCTTTGTTCTTCATTTAACATTTCTTGCTCTTTAAATCCATTAGCAAGTACAAGTAGTTCTTTTTTAGTGACCGTATTTTTGTACATATTTTGTTGAAGTGCATCAATTGCAAAATCATTCAAAAAAGTAGTTCCCTTTTCTTGCATGTATGGAATTAAATGCTCTACATAAGTGAATATAGTTTCTACCACTTCACGTAATGTAAAGTGTATACGTGTAAGATTTAGAGTAAATAACATATACTGCAACATACCGTAAAATAGAACGGTAGCTTCTTGTGCGTATGCTTTTATTTCTTCTCCGAAAATATCTACTAGTCTATTGGACAACCATTCCATTTCTATAACCCTATGTTGTAACACTAACTTTTTCAAATCTGATTGTTTGGAATAAAGAATGTTCTCGAACAATGGTCGAACATTTTTTTCATCATTTAATTGCATAAGTATCGTTATTTGATCAATTAATATGGAACGATCTTTTGGGTCTTTTCCAATTTGCATTGCTACTCGTTGTTGGTTTGCATCATATCGAATATTTTCAAGTATTTCAGCAATACAATCATGTTTAGAAGTAAAATAATTATAAAAAGTCCCCTTGGAAATATTTGATTTTTCAATAATT
>JAJUGF010000048.1 GCA_029268495.1 Gracilibacillus sp. | reverse complement strand
TTGATTCAACTCTTCTAGCGGATCATTCCAATTCTCTTCTTGCATAAAACTCGGTAAATGCTCTTTAAAGAGAATAATCGATTTTTCTAACCGCTCAATCTTTTCATTGTATAATGAGATGATTTGCACTGTTTTTCTTTGTTCTAAAGCATATATAATCTCATTAGTCATATCAGACAATTCATTCATATTGTCAAAGATAAGTGAAAAAGCCTTCTTTAAGGACGATTGTAGATTGGATGTACGATCGTATAATTTCTCTAATTCTGTAATTTCTTTCGATAGCGCTTTTGCTTTCTTCAACTTGACAGGATCAAAATCCGTTTCTCTCATTATGTACTGATTAAAATCCGTCTCTTGAAATTGTTGAGAACAAAACAAAAAGTATTTTAATGCAATAATTTCTTGTACCATTGGATGGTTTTTAAAATTAGACTGTTCTAATACTTTGTTCATGTAATCGTCTGTAACTTGTCTTTTTAAACGATAATAGACTAACATCGCATACAAGATTGTTTCTGTTTCTTTATCTTCTTCTAGTTCCCCTTCATAACAATCTATTATACGTAATAGTTCAATTTCCGTGTATGGTGGTACATCTTCAATATGCTTCCATTGATTGATTTTATTTTTTAACAAATCAAAATTATCCATAACATATACTCTCCCAACTTTTCATGATAAAAATCCTCTCAGAATTTCTAAGAGGATTTATTTTCATTAAAAATACCTTCTAAATGGTCTTCCATTTGATCGTATGTCATCATACCATTTACACGTTTTACAATAGTATAATCACTTTTTCGAATGAAAAATGTAGATGGTACATTAATTACTGAATATTGTTCATATGTTTGACCATCAGTATCTAATAAAACGTCCATGGTAAAGTTGCCATCCTTAATAAATTTCTTTATATTTTCTACTTTACTTTCCATACTCGTTATATTCAATGCAATGACATCTACCTTGCTCTCGTAAGTTTCTTTTAACTTTTGTAAATCAGGCATTTCTTCCGTACAAGGTTTACACCATGTAGCCCAAAAGTTTAATACAATGTATTCTTTAGAAAAATTGCTTAAGGACACTAATTCATCTGAATGTAAAGAAGATAAAGAAAAATCTGGTGCTTGCATGCCTTCTTTTAACATCTCTTTATTTGGTGCGACAATATATTCACCATCAATCGAGGTATCTCCTGTTACATCAAACATATTAGGCTCATTATTTGCTTCATTACTGAATAATGAGGGGAAATTATTATAAATAACTAAGATAACTAAAACACTAAGCAAAATAATTGCAACAATCTTTTTCCACATCTTCTTCATCCCTGTTCTTTCTTATATAGTATATCTATTATACGTGATATGGAAATGCAAGTCTAATATCTAAATTTAGTATTATCGTCATATAAAAAATCCCAACAATTAAAATAAACATTCGAATTGTTGGGATTACTATTTAAATTTTATTTTGCTAATTTGTTACGTAATACCATTTGAAGAATACCACCATGACGATAGTAGTCAATTTCTACATCACTATCAAAACGAGCAATTGCTTCAAATTCTGTTACTTTTCCACTCTCATCTGTTGCTGTAACCTTAACAATGTCTCTAGGTTTTACTGTTTCATCAATTTCTACAGCAAAAGTCTCACGACCAGTTAATCCAAGAGAATCTGCGCCTTCACCATCTTTAAATTGAAGTGGTAAAACACCCATCATGACTAAGTTAGAGCGGTGAATACGCTCAAAGCTTTGAGCAATAACAGTTTTGATTCCTAATAAATTCGTACCTTTAGCTGCCCAGTCACGTGAACTACCCATTCCGTAGTCATTTCCAGCTAAAACAACTAAACCTGTTCCATCTTCTTGATACTTCATAGCTGCATCATATATAGGCATCACATCTTCTGATGGCCAATATGTTGTGAAGCCACCTTCTGTACCAGGTGCTAATTGGTTTTTAATACGAATATTTGCAAAAGTACCTCTCATCATTACTTCGTGATTACCACGACGAGATCCATAAGAGTTAAAATTACGTGGTGATACATCTTTATCTTGTAAATACTTACCTGCAGGCATATCTTTTGCAATCGCACCAGCTGGGGATATATGATCTGTTGTTACGGAATCTCCAAATTTACCAATTGCTCTCATACCAACTAATGGCGTAACTTTTCCTGCTTCTTTAGACAGCCCCTCAAAGAATGGAGGATTTTGAATGTAAGTAGAATCTGTATTCCACGCATACAATGGCTCGTCTGTTGTTTCAATTGCATTCCATTTTTCGTTTGATGCAAATACATTTTCATATTCTTTACGGAAAATCTCTGGTGTAACCACTTTTTCAACTTGCTCACGCACTTCATCCATAGATGGCCAGATATCATCAAAGAATACGTCATTTCCATCTTTATCTTTTCCTAGTGGCTCTGTTTTAAGATCAATATCAACAGTTCCAGCTAATGCATATGCAACAACAATTGGTGGTGAAGCCAAATAGTTAGCTTTTACTAATGGATGAATACGACCTTCAAAGTTACGATTTCCTGAAAGAACAGATGCTACTGTTAGATCATTGTCCGCAATGGCAAGCTCTATTTCTTCACGTAATGGTCCTGAGTTTCCAATACATGTTGTACATCCATATCCAACTAGATTGAATCCAAGTTGATCTAGGTATGGCATCAAGCCTGAATTTTCTAAATAACTTGTTACAACTTTTGAACCAGGTGCTAAAGATGTCTTCACATATGCTGGTACTTGTAAACCTTTTTCAACAGCTTTTTTAGCAAGTAAGCCTGCACCTAACATTACGTATGGATTAGATGTATTCGTACATGATGTAATTGCTGCAATAGCAACAGCACCAGTTTTCATCGTAGAAGTTTTTCCGTTTGGATGTTTTACTTCTACTTCTTTATTGAATTCATCTTTATCAAGACCAAAACCTTGATTACCTGCAGGTGCAGTAATTGCTTCATTAAATGCGTCTTTCATATTAGATAATGGGATTAGATCTTGCGGACGCTTTGGACCTGATAGGTTTGGTTCTAACTCAGATAAATTGATTTCAACTAAGGCTGTAAATTCTGGATCTGGCTGATCTGGAGAATACCATAAATGATTCTCTTTACAATATTTTTCAACAAGAGCGATGTGATCTTCACTGCGTCCTGTTAGGCGTAAATAATTTAATGCTTCTTCGTCAACAGGGAAGAAACCACATGTTGCACCATACTCTGGAGCCATATTTGAAATCGTAGCACGATCTGCTAAAGGCATGTCTTTAAGACCTGGACCGAAGTACTCTACAAATTTACCAACAACTTTTTTCTCACGTAGTACTTGTGTTACTTTTAATGCGAGGTCAGTAGCTGTAGTTCCATTTGGAAAACTTCCTGTAAACTTCACACCAATTACTTCAGGTGCAGGGAAATAAGAAGGTTGCCCTAACATACCTGCTTCTGCTTCAATACCACCAACACCCCAGCCTAGTACACCTAGACCATTAATCATTGTAGTATGGGAGTCTGTACCGAATAAAGTATCAGGAAATGCGTCGTACTCACCATTTGAATTTTCAATTGCGTGTACAACATTTGCTAAGTATTCTAAGTTTACTTGGTGTACGATACCTGTCGCAGGTGGTACAGCACGATAATTATCAAATGCTTTTTGTGCCCAATTTAAAAATTCATAGCGCTCAGCATTACGTTCAAACTCTAGTTCCATGTTTGCTTGTAACGCATTTTTTGTACCATATTCATCCACTTGTACTGAGTGATCAATAACTAAATCAACAGGTACTTCAGGATTAATAGAGTCAGGAGAGCCACCCATATCAACCATTGCTTTTCTTAATGAAGCTAAATCTACAACTGCAGGTACTCCAGTGAAATCTTGTAAAATAACACGAGATGGCTTAAATGGCACATCTTCCACTTCACCTTTACCCCAGTTGGCAAGACTAGTCACATGCTCGTCTTTAATAACATGTCCATCATGTTGACGTACCAATGACTCTAGTAATACTCGAATAGAGAATGGTAAACGTTCAATATTACCTACTCCATCTTTTTCTAATGCTTTTAAATGATAATAGTTATATTTTTTACCATTTAATTCAAATTGTTTCTTTGCTTGAAAAACGTTCTCGTTTGACATTGTAATTAAGTTACCCCCTTCGTAAATGTTAGACCTTTTTGCTGCCCAATCATATCTACAGATACTAAACTAATAGTATGTACTCTACTATTTTAAATGAAATCGGTTTATAAGTAAAATGTTTCAACAAAAAAACTATGATTTATAAGGAATTATATAGAATGATGTAAGATCGTGGGTGAATTTTTAGTTTAGTGGTATATATATACTGAATGTACTTCCGATATTTTTTTCGGATTTAATTTCTAAGTATCCGTGGTGATTCTCGATGATTTGATTAGAAATCATTAAACCTAAACCAGTCCCGTTTTTTTTCGTTGTAAAGAATGGTTCTTTTAATTTGTGAATAAGATGTTTAGGAATTCCAGGACCTTGATCAATAATGGAAATGACACAACAATTGTTTTGTCTTTCAACTATTGTTTGAATAATTCCTCCATCACTCATTTCTTCTATTGCGTTTTTAATCAAATTAATAAATACTTGTTTTAGCTGCGAACGGTCACAATGGATATGCATGTCTTCTCTTATCTGTAATTGTAATTCAATCTTAAATAAACTAGCGTGGGTACTTAATAAAATGATGACATCATTCAACATTTCTGATACTTTCTCGTCTGTTTTTTCATCCGTCATTGGTTTAGAGATAAACAATAATTCTGATGTAATCGTATTAATCTTCTCAATTTCATCCATCATTATTTTATAATACTCTTGCTTATTTTCTAACCCTGCTTGTAGAAGTTGAATAAATCCTCTTAAAGAAGTTAGAGGATTTCTTATTTCATGTGCAATGCCTGCAGCTAGTTGTCCAGCTATTGACATCTTTTCAGAACGAATAATCATTTCTTCTGCTTGCTTTTTATCTGAAATATCTTTAGAAACAGATAATATTTGTGTTTTGTTACTATCCTTGTTAATTATAATTGCATTTGTTTCAAAAATAATAAATTTGCCTGAGTTATGTCTAATATGTAAATAAAATTTTTGGTTTGCTAAAGCATTTTTGTCAAAATTATCTTGAATATACTTTTTATCATCTTGCATCATATAACGATATATAGATTTTCCTAGCAGTTCTTTTGTTGTATAACCAAGTACTCTTTCAACAGAGTCAGACACGAATGTGATAGCACCTGAAAAATCACTAAGTGTGATTAAATCATAATTTATGGAATCAATTGTTTGAATGATATCCTTCGGTAAATCAGCCAAATGGCATTCCTGAATGTCACTAGTCTTTTTTGTGGAGTATTTAATATGATTCATCTCTATATACCTCCTCTCTCATGTAGTAATATATTTATTACATCATATGTATGATTTATGTAACTAATTCTTTCTTTTCATACGAAATTCTTGCTATAATTAAGAAGCATTACTAAAATTTTATGAGAAAAATGTAAGAAGATGCCTAATTAGTATGTTTTATTGTTATATTACTACAAAATATACCATCAAAACAATATGTTCTTAGATTAAATTAAAAGAAATGAGTGTGAACGAGATGTCATTTGGATTCTCCATGTTTATTGTAACCTGGACTTTCATTCTTGCTGGATTTATGGCAATAGGTGGATATTTTATGTTTCGAAAATTCTTGAAGAGTCTCCCAAAACAAGATGGTAAATCAGATCTTGATTGGGAAGAATACTACGTTAAAAAAACGAAAGATATGTGGTCTCAAGAACAAAAAGATCTATTAGAGGAGTTAGTATCTCCTGTTCCTGAATTATTTCGTGATGTGGCAAGACAAAAAATTGCTGCTAAAATTGGTGAATTGGCACTTACTCGAGATAAAAAACATATTACGGAAGAACTACTTATTGAAGGCTATATTTTAGCAACACCAAAAAGAGATCATAAATTTTTAAATAAAAAACTAAAAGAAAAAAATATAGATGTCACGCCATATTTAGATTTGTTTCAATATTCACCAGATAACTACTCCAATAAAAAATACGCAACGAAAGCGAGAAATCACTCATGAAATTCTGCGCTGTCGTTGCGTTTTTTTCATGTAGGTAACACCTACTTAATTATTGATCTTCTGAAATAGTGAGTACGATTGTTAATGCTACTCCAATTACAGTAAAGTAAACACCAATATCAAATAGTGTAGCAGTAGCTAATTCCACTTCACCAAAAATAGGAAAATGAAAATAATCAAATGTATGGCTCAAAAATGGTTGACCAAACATGAAAGAACCGATTGCAGTTGCTATAGCAAATAATAAACCTATTCCGATTAAGTATCTATAGTTAATTGGCAGAATTTTATTCACAGCTTCATACCCATAAGCCATATACATAAGGATAATTCCAGCTGATGTCATTAAACCACCGATGAATCCTCCTCCAGGCGCATTATGCCCTGATAAGAATATGTACACAGAAAAACCAAATAAAATAAATGCAATAAGAACTGTCATTGTTCTTAAAATTAAGTCATTTGTTCTTACCATATCAACTCACTCCTCTCTATCCCTATTATCATATCATTAATTACAATCCTTTAAAACCAAAAACACTAGCTAAAAATGATGTTAATTTTGTCATTAAGTCAAAGAATAAGAAAAACCCCATAAAAATCATGATGTATCCACCAATTTTCACTAGTTTCTGCGAATTACGTTTAATCCAAGTCATTTTGCCAATAAAGAACGCTAATATAAAAAATGGAAGAGAGAAACCTAGAGAATATGCACTCATTAATATGATTCCTACTTCTGTATCTATTGCAGCTAATGACATGACTGCCATTAATATAGGACCTGTGCACGGTGTCCAACCTAAGGAAAAGGCCATACCGATAATCAAAGAACCTAAATATCCAGCAGGTCGATTTTTAAAATGTACTTTCTTTTCTTTCATTAAAAATGAAAAATTTAAGATTCCAACAATCACTAATCCGAAAAATATAATTAATATTGCTCCAATCTGTCGTATTAAATCATCCCATCGAAATAAAAATTCACCAATAAAACTAGTTGCAAATCCAAGTAAAATAAAAATACTTGAAAATCCGATTAGAAAAAATAATGTATGTAGGATACTTCGATAATTAAACATGCCTTGTTCTTCTTTAATTTCATTCACACTCATACCAGTTATATAAGACAAGAATGCTGGATAAAGAGGTAAAACACAAGGTGATATAAATGATAAAAAACCAGCTCCAAATGCAATAAATATATTTAAATCAGACACGAATAAGCCACCTCAATATATTTTTTTAGCAAAATATGCTTATAAATAGCATAAAACCCTTGCTACTTATAAGCAAGGATTCTATTCTGACAATTATGTGAAATTATTTCTTTTTATCCATTTGACCATTCATTGCACGCATCATTTGAGCAATTTTCTTTTGAGAAGGTTTTTGTCCCATTTGCATCATTAAAGTGCGTAACATTTGTTCATTAATCGGTGGATTCTTCTTTAAATAATTCATCATGTACTTTCTTGCAATAAAAAAGCCTAGCGCTACTCCGATAAGCAATGCTACAATCGCAATAAGTACAACCCAAACTGTACCCATTTATTCTGTTCCTCCTTCAAATACTCTCCATAACAGTATAGTAAATGTCATAAAATAATACAAGCATAGTTTTGAAAAGGATAGAAATCCTTAGCACTAATGCTAAGGATTTCTATTTCAATCATCAATTAAAATAAGTCATTTACATGTTTTACAACATTCTCTACTGTAAAACCGTACTCTTCAATCAATTTATCACCATTTGCAGAAGCTCCAAATGTATCGATTGCGATAATAGATCCTTCTAGACCTACATAACGTTCCCAACCTAATGATGATGCCATTTCAATACCTACGCGTTTTGTAACAGCTTTTGGTAATACAGATTCTTTGTAAGCTTGGTCTTGTTTATCAAAACGATCCCAAGAAGGAATGCTTACAACACTTACATCTTTACCTTCTTCTTTCAGTTGTGCTTGAGCTCTCACAGCTAATTGTACTTCTGAACCTGTAGCAATTAAAATTGCATCAGGCGTTTCTTTTGTAGAAGGACTGATTACGTAACCACCACGTTTCACACCTTCGTATGCAGTTTCTTGCGTACCATCAATTACTGGAAGATCTTGACGAGTTAAAACTAATAAACTTGGTGTAGAGTCTGATTCAATTGCTAGTCTCCATGCAGCTTGTACTTCATTTCCATCTGCAGGACGCAATACGGAAACATTAGGCATTGCACGGAAAGCTGCTAATTGTTCAATTGGCTCATGTGTCGGTCCATCTTCCCCAACAGCAATAGAATCATGTGTTAATACATATGTTACTGGTAAGTTTTGGATTGCTGACAAACGAACAGCTGGACGTAAGTAATCACTGAATACGAAGAATGTACCTCCGAATACTTTTAGACCACCATGTAATGCCATACCATTTAATGCTGCAGCCATTGCAAATTCACGTACACCGAACCAAATATTACGTTTGTCTGGTTCATTAGCTGAAAAATCACCAGCATCTTTTAAGTTTGTTTTATTTGATCCAGCTAAATCTGCACTTCCTCCAAATAATGAAGGTACTGTCTTAGCAATTGCATTTAATACTTCACCAGAAGTTGCACGTGTTGCTGCTTTAGAACCATTTTCATACACTGGTAATTCTTTATCCCAGCCTTCAGGTAATTTGTTTTGAATAGCATCTTCTAATTCTTTTGCTAATTCAGGATATGCATTTTTATAGCCTTCAAATAGTTCGTTCCATGCTTTTTCTGTTTCTTGACCACGATCTACAATTTTCGTACGGAAATCCGCATATACTTCTTCTGGTACGTGGAATGGTTCATGGCCCCATTTATACGCTTCTTTAGTTAAAGTAACTTCATCCGCTCCAAGTGGTGCACCATGAGATGCGGAAGAACCAGCTTTGTTTGGAGAACCAAATCCGATAACTGTTTTAATTTCGATTAACGTTGGTTGATCAACATTTTCTTTCGCTTTCGCAATAGCATTTGAGATTTCATTCGTATCATTACCGTCTTCTACACGGATTACTTCCCATCCATATGCTTTAAATCGATCTTCTACATTTTCAGAGAAAGATTTGTTTAATTCACCGTCTAATGAAATATCATTTGAGTCATATAATGCAATTAATTTACCTAATTTCAAATGACCTGCAAGTGATGCAGCTTCGTGAGAAATACCTTCCATTAAATCACCATCACTTACGATTGCAAATGTATGATGATCCACTACATTATAGTTATCTTTATTGAATTTTGCTGCTAAGTGTTTTTCAGCCATTGCCATACCTACACTCATTGCAATACCTTGTCCTAATGGTCCAGTAGTAGCTTCTACTCCATCAGTATGATGAACTTCTGGGTGTCCTGGTGTTTTAGAACCCCATTGACGAAAGCTTTTAAGTTCTTCTATTGGTAAATCGTAACCAGCTAAATGTAATAGACTATAAAGTAACATAGAACCATGACCAGCTGATAATACAAAACGGTCACGATTAAACCATTTAGAGTTTGTTGGGTTTTGATTCATATGCTCTGTCCATAATGTATAAGCCATTGGAGCAGCACCCATTGGTAAACCTGGATGTCCTGAGTTCGCTTTTTCAATTGCATCGATTGACAAAGTACGAATCGCATTAATAGACTGTTGTTCGATTTGATTTGACATAATTAATCCCCTTTCAAAATTAAAAACGAAATATGTACGCACATCTATAATCCTATAACGAAAATGTTAATTAGACAAGTATATATACTAAAAAAAGCTAACTTTTTATTAATGATGCGCATTAATTACATTAAAACGAAGAAATAATGTACATTATTTCTTCGTTTTAAGTTGTTTCACTTTATCTGGGGTGACATCATTTCCATTCGGATCAATGACAGTCATTCCCTTCATATGATTTTTAAAAGATTTTCTAACATTTTTTAAATATGCTTGTCTTAACTGTTGTTGTTCCTCTTTTTCTTCAGCTGTTAATTCTGAAGTTTTAGCTTTATTTGCTAATTCGTTAATACGATTAATTTTGTCTTTAGATAACATAGAAATCTCCTTATATTAATTATTATATAGTATAAAACAATCTTAATAACAAATGTATCTTACATGAAATAACTTTCATTGTATTACAAAAGAGAGGATAGTCACTTTATCCTCTCTTTATTGTAAATCAGTTGAATTGTTCTTTTCAAGCATTTCGTACTCTTTATAGCGCCTATGCACGGTCGCTTTAGAAATATTATATCCCATTCCACGTAATATAGATGCAATTTCTTCAAATGTTAAATTATTTCCTCTTAATCTAACGACTTCTTTAATAGGAAATTTTTTTCGTTCCCTTCCTTGAGCTAAATGTTGGTTTGATAAATTTCTTTCAGGTTTGTATCCATTATCTAAAGCTTTCCTCATACCTCGCCTGATTTTTGCATTGTGAAGTTTTCTTTGATATTCCTCTACAATACCTACAATTTGTAATACCATAGAATCTCCTTCAGATAATTCTAATTTTCCATTATGTGAAACAGAGTAAATTTCAACATTTAACTTTACTAATTGATGCAATAATGCTATTTTCGCATTTCCTCGTCCTAGCCTTGTTTCGTCTTGAATAAGCAGAACATTCGCTCGATGTTGTTGGAAATCTTCTAACATCTCAAATACCCCATCACGTTCAATATCATAGCCGCTTTCTTTTTCTTGAATCACTTTGATGATAGTCATTCCAGATGATGTAGCAAATTGTGTCAATTCTTCTTTTTGCCTTTCTAATGATGTTTGTTGTACATCTTTATCTGTACTTACTCGGCAGTATAATATTGCTTCCAAAAAATCAATCCCTTAAAGTTCAATTATATATTTAATATAAATGAACTATAAAAAAATACAAGTCCACCTATAAATGCTAAGAAATAAAATAAATCTAAAAATGAAATTCTTTTTAACATATTAATCCCTCCATAGAACTTTTGTTCGTACCTTTATTATATACGAACAAAAGTTCCTGTCAAGTATTTTTCGAACGAATGTTTGTTATTGCTACGAACGTATGTTATAATCATGTTAATCAAACATATGTTAAAGGAGATTACGTTATGACAAATCTTTCGAAAAGACAGGAAGAAATTCTAGCATATATAAAAGAACAAGTAGATTTGAAAGGATATCCACCATCCGTTAGAGAAATCGGACAGGCTGTTGGCCTTGCATCAAGTTCTACTGTGCACGGTCACCTCGCTAGATTAGAGAAAAAAGGGTATATAAGACGAGATCCTACTAAACCTAGAGCAATTGAAGTATTAACACAAGAAGACGAAGCGTTAATTCCTAAAACAGCAGCAACATTTGCACCTGTAATTGGTAAGGTTACTGCAGGACTACCAATTACAGCTGTTGAAAATATTGAAGAGTATATTCCAATCCCAAGTACAGATGTGCATAGTGGTGATCAATTATTTGTTTTAGTAATTGAAGGAGATAGTATGATCGAAGCAGGCATTTTAAATGGAGACAAAGTTATTGTGAAACAACAAAATGTTGCGGTTAATGGTGATATTGTAGTTGCGATGACAGAGGAAAGTGAAGCGACTGTAAAAAGATTTTATAAAGAAAAAGATTATATTAGACTTCAACCTGAGAATGCGACAATGGAGCCACTTATATATGATAATGTAAGTATTTTAGGTAAAGTTGTAGGTTTATATCGAAATATCTAAACTAAGAGAAGCATGGCAAGTATTTTACTATATTTATTTAACTTCTAATCTATAAATTA
>JAJUGF010000047.1 GCA_029268495.1 Gracilibacillus sp. | reverse complement strand
GTTGTTGTATCATTTGTCACAATACTGTATGAACTTGAATTGTTATTACCAAAAGAATTATGTTTCTCATTCGTTCTAGTTGCTTGGAATTGTCTATCTAGTTCCGTATGTAATGCATCTTTAAAAACAACCTCTTTACTTTTGTAGTTAGGTGTATCTACATTTGATATGTTATTTGCAATTGTTTGATTCTTAGTACTAGCATAGTTTAAAGAACTTTGTAATGTTTGAATGGTATTACCAAAAATCATAATTTTCTCCTCCATTTTCTAAAAACCGACAAAAAAGTAAACACTCTATCGAATATTGTAAGACAAATAATCCAAAGTGTCTATGACGAAAAGTCACTTATATGTGATTTTTGCAGTTACACGTAAAAAATGAGTCTTTTTTATCAGTTTAAAAAGTGGAAATTCGGATATATTTTAGTTATATTAACCTATTTATAACAATATAAAAAACACACTCAACTTATTTATCTATTTTCGATAAATCATGTTCGTGTGTTTTTTCTGTATTTATTAGTCTAATAATACTAATATTTCTAAATTGAAATCGACAATTTCATTTAGTTATAATTTTGTAATTCTTTTAAAAATTTATCATTTAAAATCTTAATATACGTACCTTTCATTCCAAGTGATCTCGACTCAATTACACCAGCACTTTCCAATTTACGTAACGCATTAACTATAACGGATCTAGTAATTCCTACACGATCAGCTATTTTACTGGCAACAAGTAATCCTTCTTTACCCCCAAGTTCTTTGAATATATGTGCAATTGCTTCTAATTCACTATAAGAAAGTGAACTTATTGCCATTTGTACGACAGCAGTTCGTCTAGCTTCTAGTTCAATTTCTTCTGATTTTTCATGTAATATTTCAATCCCTACAACTGTTGCACCATATTCCGCCAGAATTAAATCATCATCTTGAAAGCTTTCAGCTAAACGACTAAGAATTAAAGTACCTAATCGTTGGCCCCCTCCGATAATTGGTACGATCGTCGTTAGTCCTGATTGAAACAATTCCTTATTTTCAACAGGAAAAGCAGTATATTCACTATCAATTGTTAAGTTGATTTCTGTTTCTTTAATATTAAACAGGTTTTCCGTATATTCTAATGGGAATCTTCTTTCTTCTAACATACCTTTCATTCGGTCATTCTCGATTTGTTGATTGATTGCAAATCCAAGTAACTTCCCTTTTCTACTTACAATAAAAACATTCGCTTCAATTACATCTCTTAATGTTTTGGACATTTCTGTAAAATTAACTGATTTTCCTTTTGACTTTTGTAACATCGCATTAATTGCTCTTGTTTTTTGTAATAAATTCATGTGTAACACCAGCCTTATAAAATAAATTGACTAAGATCTTTATTTTTTGCAATGGACCTTAGTTTCTCGTTCACATAGTTTTCTGTTATCGGGATACTAGCTACGCCAATCTCAGATGCTTCATAAGATAATTCCTCTAATAGTCTCTCAAGTATTGTATGAAGCCTTCTTGCTCCGATATTATCCGTTTCTTGGTTCACTTCATAAGCGATTTCTGCAATTCTCGTTATTGCATCATTATCAAAATGAATAGAGATACCTTCTGTTTCTAACAATGCTTGATATTGTTTAATTAACGCATTGGAAGGTTCCACTAATATTCGTTTAAAATCTTCTACAGTTAGTTTCTCTAATTCCACTCGAATAGGGAATCTCCCTTGTAATTCTGGAATCAAATCAGAAGGTTTTGACATATGAAAGGCTCCTGCAGCAATAAATAAGATATGATCTGTTTTGACAGAACCATATTTCGTCACAATAGATGAACCTTCAATAATTGGTAAAATATCTCTTTGAACGCCTTCTCTTGAGACACCACCCGCATTGTCTTGTTTTACTGCAATTTTATCAATTTCATCTATAAAAATAATACCCATTTGTTCCGTTCGTTCTATCGCTTTTTGTGTAACCAAATCCATGTCAATTAGCTTTTGAGCCTCTTGTTGTGTTAATATCTTCCTTGCATCTCGTACTAGCATTTTTCTTTTTTTCTTTTTCTTAGGCATTAATGAACTAAATGCATCTTGCATATTCATACCCATCTGTTCCATACCTGATCCTTGCAACATATCAAACATAGAAGGTGTTTGTTCATCCACTTCTACAATTACCTCATTATCTTCTAACTCACCTAAATCTAATAATTTTTTCTTTTGAGCTCTCTTTAATCTTATTTCTTCTTTTTCTTCTGTCTCTTGATTGTTATCGTTTGCCTGTTGCTGATTATTCATAAAAAACTCAAATGGGTTTTTTGAATGATTCGACTTTTGTTTTGATGGCACGAGCAATTTTAGTATTATATTGTTTGCTGCTTCAATTGCTTTCTCTTCAACATTTTTCATTTCCTCTTCTTTTACCATTCTAACAGATGTTTCCGTCAAATCTCGTACCATTGATTCGACATCTCTTCCAACATAACCAACTTCTGTATACTTCGTTGCTTCAATCTTTATAAATGGTGCGCCAACTAATTTTGCCATTCTTCTTGCAATTTCAGTCTTACCCACACCAGTAGGTCCAATCATCAGAATATTCTTAGGCATGATTTCATTCTTTAATTCATCAGGTAATTGCATTCTTCGGTATCTATTTCTTAAAGCAATAGCGACAGCTTTTTTTGCCTGTTGTTGTCCAACAATAAACGTATCTAGATTTGATACAATTTGTCTTGGTGTTAAATTCATTGACATTTTTGTACCTCCTATTGTTACAATTCTTCTAACACTAAATGGTTATTTGTAAATACACATATTTCCCCAGCTATTTCTAGAGAAGCTTTTGCTATTTCACTTGCTGTTAGAGAAGGTGCATTTCTTTTCAATGCTCTTCCAGCACTTAATGCGTAATTACCTCCAGAACCTATTGCTAAAATCCCGTCATCTGGTTCGATAACCTCTCCTGTCCCTGAAACTAGTAGTAATTCACTTTTATCCATAACGATTAGCATCGCTTCTAATTTACGTAAATACTTGTCATTTCGCCAATCTTTCGCTAGCTCCACTGCTGCTCTTGATAATTTACCATCATAACTCTCTAACTTTTGTTCAAAACTCTCAAATAGTTGAAACGCATCTGCAACAGATCCTGCAAATCCAGCTAATACTTGATTCTTGTAAATTCGTCTTACTTTTTTTGCCGAATGTTTCATTACAACTTGATTTCCAAATGTAACTTGGCCATCTCCACACATTGCGCTTTTACCGTTATGTTGTATCGCAAATATTGTCGTTGCATGAAATTGTTCCATCACTCAATCACTCCTTTAATTTTTGGCTCTTGGATGTGCATTTTGATACACTTTGCTCAATCTGTCTTTAGAAACGTGTGTATAGATTTGTGTTGTAGATAGTGTGGAATGCCCTAATAATTCTTGTACAACCCTTAAATCAGCACCATTATTGAGTAGATGCGTAGCAAAAGTATGTCTTAATTTATGTGGATGAAGTTTTACAGTAAGTCCAATATCCTTTGCAATTTTGTTTAAAATATATTGTACGCCTCTAGTTGTCAACGGTGCTCCTTCAGCATTTACAAAAATATAATTAGTTGATGTATTCTGTTTGTTTACCAAGTCTTTTCTTCCGTTTAATATGTATCTTGAAAGGGCATCTTTTGCAAATTCTCCAAAAGGAACATATCTCTCTTTATTCCCTTTCCCTAGCACAAGTATTGTTTGTAAATCAAAATCAATATCTTGTAATGTCAATTGTACACATTCACTTACACGAATTCCTGTTGCATACATCAATTCAATTATTGCAATATTTCTTTGTCCTAATGATGTATCCGAATCCATTGTAGATAAAATTAATTCCATCTCTTCATCATATAAAAAATGTGGAATTGGTTTATCTTGCTTAGGTAAGCTAATTTGTTTAAAAGGATTGGATTCCACCACATTTTCTCGCATTAATATTTTGTAGAATGTTCTTAGTGCCGATATATGTCTTGCTACAGATCGTTTGGACAAACC
This sequence comes from Gracilibacillus sp., assembly GCA_029268495.1. Classification (GTDB taxonomy): domain Bacteria; phylum Bacillota; class Bacilli; order Bacillales; family Amphibacillaceae; genus Gracilibacillus; species Gracilibacillus marinus. The sequence continues at coordinate 8,294 of JAJUGF010000047.1, read as the reverse complement.
TTGTTTATATAATGTCGTCAAATAATTTCTAATAATTAAATGGTCTACTTCTTCCAACATACTAATATTTTCATTCTCCATAAAACGAATAAAATGTGTGATATCATGATAATAGATATCTATCGTATTTTTAGCTGCATTTCTTTCGATTTTTAAATAATCTAAAAATAACAACCATTCTTTGTGAAATACATTCATTATACCACTCCTAAATGCTATAAAATACTAACATAAGATAGGAATTACTTCAATTCATTTCGCAATTTTGTCAAAGTTTTCTGAATGGTCATATTATTTAAGTACTTCCCATTTATTGTCCGATATAAACAAATTTTGCACACATACAAAGAGCTTGTTACACAATTATCGTAAACAAGCTCTTTGTCTTTAACTCTCTTCTTTTTCTTTGTAATCACATGATGGGCATTGTACTTGGGCTGTTTTTTTAGATTTCTTCTCTACTAACATTGTATTACATTTTGGACACTCTCTTCCTACAGGTTTATCCCATGATAAAAAGTCACATTCCGGATAATTATCACACCCATAAAAAGTTCTTTTTTTCTTAGATTTTCTTTCCACAACATTGCCTTCTTTACATTCTGGACATTTCACACCAATTTCTTTCAAAATTGGTTTTGTATTTCTACAATCAGGAAAGTTAGAGCATGCTAAGAATTTCCCATATCTCCCCATCTTGTATACCATCTCGTGGCCACATTTTTCACAATCAATTCCTGCAGGCTCATCTTTAATTTCAACTTTCTCCATTTCTTTTTCTGCCACTTGAAGTCGTTTCTCAAAGCCTGTATAAAATTGATCAATAATCTCAATCCAATTAGTTTTCCCATCTTCTATTGCATCAAGATCTCCTTCCATCTTAACGGTGAAAGCAACATCGATAATTTCAGGGAAGAACTCTTCAATTAATGAAAGAACAATCTCTCCTAATTCTGTTGGAACAAATCTTCTATTATCAAGAGCTACATATCCTCTACGTTGAATGGTGTCTAATGTAGGAGCATATGTTGAAGGGCGTCCTATTCCTTGCTCTTCTAATGTCTTAACTAGCCTTGCTTCCGTATATCTTGGTGGTGGCTGAGTAAAATGTTGATTCGGCTCAATTTTCTCTGATCGAATTTTTTCGCCTTCCGCAAGTTCTGGTAACCAATGATCTGCTTGCTTTTCTTGGTCATCACTACTTTCAATATACACTTTCATAAAACCTTTGAATTTAATCTTAGAACCAGTCGCTCTAAATTCAACTCCTTCATTTACTAAATGAACGGTCATTGTATCCATCACAGCCGGTGCCATTTGACTAGCCATAAAACGATCCCAAATCAACTTATATAAACGTAATTGATCTCTTGATAAGATTGCTTTTAATGACTGAGGATCACGCAATACATTCGTAGGTCTAATTGCTTCGTGTGCATCTTGTGCCCCATCATTCTTCTTCGCTTGTTTAACAGTGCCTAAATATTCTTTACCATAATTTTCTTCAATATAGTCTTTAGCTTGATTTTGTGCCGTAACAGAAATTCTCGTAGAATCTGTACGCATATACGTAATCAAACCTGTTATGCCACCTTCGCGTTTACCTAAATCAATACCTTCATATAATTGTTGAGCAATCATCATTGTTTTACGCGCTCTAAAATTCAATTTCCGGGCAGCTTCTTGCTGTAATGTGGACGTAGTAAATGGTAAAGATGGATTTCTTTTTCTTTCTTTTTTAGTCACTTTATCGATGGTAAAATCTTTACCTTTAATTTGTGACAAAATTTGGTCGACATCTTCTTTAGATTTTAATGCTTGTTTTTTTCCGTTCGTTCCATAGAAGTTGCCTTCAAATTGCTGTTTGTCTTTATTGAATGAAGAAGTAATACTCCAATATTCTTCAGGTTCAAAATTCTTAATTTCATTTTCTCTATCAATAATTAATTTTACAGCGACAGATTGTACACGTCCTGCACTTAATCCTTTTTTAACTTTTTGCCATAATAATGGGCTTATATTATATCCAACTAATCGATCAAGTACCCTTCTTGCTTGTTGCGCATCAACTAGATCCATATTAATTTTACGTGGGTGCTTAAACGATTCTTTTACTGCTTCTTTTGTTATCTCATTAAAAACAACTCGACAATCTGAATCAACATCTATGTTTAAACTATGCGCCAAGTGCCAAGCTATCGCTTCTCCTTCGCGATCCGGATCGGCCGCAAGATATACTTTATCCGCTTTTTTTGCTGCAGCTTTTAAATCTTTTAAAACAGGTCCTTTTCCTCTAATTGTAATATATTTCGGTTCAAATTGCTCTTTTACATCTACACCCATTTGACTTTTAGGTAAATCTCTTATATGTCCCATAGATGCTTTGACTTTAAATTTACGACCTAAATATCTCTCTATTGTTTTTGCTTTTGCAGGTGACTCCACAATTACTAAATATTGTGCCATAATTATACCCTCCCAAGAGGCCTACTCCCTATTTGTTCAATCTTTATATTCCATTGTGGTAAAACTGGAATTTCATACAATAAATCTTCCCTATTATGAAATACTTTCTTAGCTTTTGTCAAACATATCAAATAATATTTTACATTTCAAACCTCATTTTACATAATTTTCTCATCATTTGAGATGAGCATTTGCCATCTTTCTTTGCTACTTTCCCATTCATTTAAAATATCTACTGCACTGTAAACGAGTTTGGCACCATCTTGAATCAGTTGATGACAGCCTTCACTTGCAATGTTCATTAAGGAGCCTGGAACTGCTAATACTTCTCTACCTTGTTCTAATGCTTGTTCGACTGTTATTAATGATCCGCTTTTTTGTTTTGCTTCAATAACGAGTGTACCAAAGCTTAATCCACTTATAATACGATTTCTTTCAGGGAAATAGTATCTCTTAGGGGATTGATTTGGTGGATATTCTGAGACAATCAACCCGACTTCACTTATTCTATTGAATAGTTTTACATGTTCTTTAGGGTAGATATGATTTAAGCCACAACCTATGACAGCAATTGTTGGACTTTGTTCCATTATTGCGATCTCATGCGCTATTCCATCTATACCTAATGCTAATCCACTACAAATTAACCAATTCTCTCTTGCTAGTGGTATAAGTAATTTTTGCATGACATTTCTTGCATACTTAGATGGCTGTCTAGTACCGACTACACTTAATATTGGTTCATATTTTAGTAAAGAAGGGTTACCATGAAGATAGAGTACAAGAGGTGGGTCGGGTATACATCTTAAAGAGGGTGGGTACTGTTGATGATATATTGTTATGATTGTATATGTTTGAGCATCACGATATATTTCTTTCTTAAGTGAGGTATTTTGTAGTTCATTTTTTATCCATGTCGCCTTATCTAAAGATATTTGATACTGTAAAACAAGTTCAGTAATGGACAGATGATATAACTCTTCTAAATATGGGTCTTTTTTTAACATTTTCCAAATCAACTTTCTACTTACACCTTTTATTCTATGAAGATGAATTAATCTCCAAGATGATTTATCCACAATATCACATCCTTTTGTAAATAAAAGAGATGGGGGTTCCCATCTCTTTTACTAAAATAAAATTAATGAGTTTTACATTTATCATAAAGTTTGTTCTTTTTAAGCACTTCAATTAAAGTCTCACCCATCACTGATGGCGTTTCTGCAACTTCAATTCCACAGCTATTCAACACGTTAATTTTTTCTTCTGCAGTTCCTTTTCCACCAGAAATAATCGCACCTGCATGTCCCATTCTTTTACCTGGAGGCGCAGTACGACCACCGATAAATCCTACTACTGGTTTCGTCATATTTTGTTTTACCCATTCCGCTGCTTCTTCTTCCGCTGTCCCACCAATTTCTCCAATCATCATGACAGCTTCTGTCTCAGGGTCTTCATTAAATGCTTTTAATGTATCAATAAAGTCTGTGCCATTGACAGGGTCTCCACCAATTCCTACCGCTGTTGATTGACCAAATCCTGCTTGAGATAACTGATGAACAGCTTCATATGTTAATGTACCAGAACGTGAGACGACACCTATATGGCCTTTTTTATGAATGTAACCTGGCATGATACCTATTTTACATTCTTCAGGAGTGATAACACCAGGACAATTCGGACCTACTAATCTTGTATGTTTACCTTCCATATATCGCTTCACTTTTACCATATCCATTACAGGAATATGTTCTGTAATACAAATAACCAAATCCAATTCTGCATCTACAGCTTCAATAATTGCATCAGCCGCAAAAGGTGCTGGAACATAAATTACTGAAGCGTTTGCACCCGTCTGTAATACAGCTTCTTGAACCGTGTTAAATACAGGTACTCCTTCTACTTCCGTTCCACCCTTTTTCGGTGTTACACCCCCAACAATGTTTGTCCCATATTCTAACATTTGCTTTGTATGGAAAAGTGCCGTAGACCCTGTGATACCTTGGACTAGCACTTTCGTATTTTTATTAATAAATACACTCATCCAACTAATCCTCCTTTATCCTATTTAGCGAATTATTATGCGTTATTTACAAGTGTAACGATTTTTTGTGCACCATCTGCCATTGATTCAGCAGCAGTGATATTTAATCCGGATTTCGCTAATATTTCTTTACCTGCATCCACATTCGTACCTTCTAAACGAACCACAAGTGGAATCGTTAAACCAACTTCTTTAGTCGCTTGTACAACACCTTCTGCAATTACGTCACATTTCATAATTCCACCAAAAATGTTAACAAAAATACCTTTTACATTTTTATCAGAAAGAATGATTTTGAATGCTTCAGTAACTTTTTCAGCAGTTGCACCGCCACCAACGTCTAAAAAGTTTGCTGGATCTCCGCTATAATGTTTAATAATATCCATTGTTGCCATTGCAAGTCCTGCTCCATTGACCATACATCCTATATTTCCATCTAATGCAATATAACTTAAATCATATTTAGATGCTTCGATTTCTTTTTCATCTTCTTCATCTAAATCTCTATATGCAACAATATCTTTTTGTCTAAATAATGCATTATCATCGAAATTTAACTTCGCATCTAATGCTAAAACCTCACCATCACCTGTTGTCACAAGTGGATTGATTTCTGCTATTGAGCAATCTTTTTCGACAAAGACTTGATATAAGCCCATCATAAATTTAACCGCTTTCGATAAATATTCTGCTGGAATATTTATATGAAATGCAAGTCTTCTAGCTTGATATGGTAATAATCCAGTCACTGGATCAATCACTTCTTTAAATATCTTTTCAGGTGTACGTGCTGCTACTTCTTCGATTTCGGTACCGCCCTCTTCAGATGCCATCATCGTAACTTTGGAAGTCGCACGATCAAGTACTAATCCAATGTAATATTCTTTTTGAATATCGCAACCTTCTTCAATTAGTAAACGCTTAACTTCTTTCCCCTCTGGACCCGTTTGATGCGTTACTAATGTTTTTCCTAGAATCTCTTCTGCATATGTACGTACTTCATCAATATTTTTGGCTACTTTTACACCGCCAGCCTTCCCTCTTCCACCAGCATGAATTTGTGCCTTTACAACATTGACTTTCGTGCCTAATTCTTTCGCTATTTGAACAGCTTCATCTACAGTAAAAGCTACTTTACCGTTAGGTACACGAACGCCATATTGACGCAATATTTCTTTTCCTTGATACTCATGAATATTCATCTTTCATCCTCCCATCAATTATTCATTGCAATTTCATTGTATAAAAGAGTATAGCAATTGTCTACTTATTCATCTATTTAATCTATTGTTTTTTAGATCACCTAACTCACAACTAGTTCGTTTAGGTGATTTTTTTGTCAATTTGATAGATATATGCAAATACTTCTGCGACAGCTTGATATAATTCCTCTGGTATCGTTTCATTAATATTTAGTTGTGATAACAACTCGACAAGTGTTGGATCTTCTTGAATGGGAACATTATTTTCCTTTGCTTTTTTTACTATATTGTCAGCAACTAAACCTTTCCCTAACGCTGTTAGTTTAGGTGCATCATCTTTATTCTGGTCAAATTTCAACGCAACTGCTTTTCTATTCGTTTTATTCTTTTCATATGTCATATTCTATAATCAATTCCTCCTATAGGATTCGTTGCATAGTTCTCGTTTATTGTATTGCTTGAAGTTTTTTGGTTAAAACTTTTCATATCTTTCCATGTTACATTACTTAGAAAATAATCGTATGCTTCAAGCTTCTCTTTTAAATCTTGTTTGTATAATGCAATATAATTTTTTACTTCTTCTGTATCATTATAAACAGTCAAGTGGACGACCCTTTTTTGAATAGACATAGCGATTATTGTCTCTTTCATTTTCGCAAGATTTAAATGAAATAATATTCTACAATAATCTGCATCAATTTGGTCTTTTCCTTCTTTCTTTTTTCCTTCAAATTGTAAACGTATGTCCTCAGTAAGTCCAAACTTATCCCCCGGAAATTGCAAATGTAGTTGAAGATTGCCTTGCTGTTGATCTAACATATTCATTTGCACACCATTTATAAGATTTACTAATCTTGTAATCTTATCGCCTAACATATCTGACTGCTGTTGTGCACCTACTAACATGGATTGCTTTAAACTGTGTTGCTCTAATTCATTTATTTTTGCTTCCATCATTGCTTCATCTTGTATTCCACTAGTTTGAATAAAATGCTGCATATACTGTAAAAACTGATTTTTAATCATTTTTGTATCATTGCCTAAGAATTGGTCATACTTCAAGAAAAACTCTCGTAAAGTGTTGATATCCCTATTACTAAGCTGTACTTGCTGTAGCTTTTGAAGTATGTCAACGATAGATTCCTTATTCGCATCAGTTGTTTGAAGTGCTTGCAATAAAAAATTATAATCCGCTTTACCTAAGACGTTTTGTATTTTTGGTAATAATTCTGTTCTTGTTAAGATCATTTGCATATCTGTTTTATTTAGTTGTAATCCATTTATTATACTATTTATCGCTTTCGTCTGAAGTGGCGTAAAGTCACCTTGCATTCCTAACACACTTAGTGCAGAATGGCTCATATTTGCAAGCACCAATTTTGTTTCTAATTGATGAATCATTGTGCTCGTATTAGAATTGTTCATAATAGAATGATTTGACTTTAATTTAGCTAACACTTCCATCAACAAATTATTCTCAATGTTAGAACCAGTGTATGTTTGTCGAATGGTTTGTAATTGCTCTACGATATTAGCATTGTTGTTCGCAACATTTTTCAATAGATCCATCAATGTGGTTAAATCTTGAGTAATAGATAATCCATTTCTTGGTTTTATTAGTGTATTGGTGTCTATGTTCATTTGCTGAATTTGAGCTCTATTTAGTATCTCATTCACTGTCTTCCATTCTTCCATTATGGCATTGTTATGATTAAAATTACTTACACCTAACAATGTCTGCAATTGATTTTGAATTTGAGTGAGCGAGGATGTTGGTAACTGCACGTGTTGAATAGATTGTAATAAACCTCGCATTTCCGCACCTAATTGCGTCTCTTTAAACAATGCTAATGCTTGATAGATTTTATCCGTCATTGGAAGTTTGTTTGCTAATATTTCTTCTATGACAGATTGCGTACTTGTATTGGAACCATATGTCTCTAGTAAATTTACAATTTGTCTTATCTGTTCGTGATTCAATGGAATGTTTTTATTAACTATCTGTGTCATAAACTCTATGTTCGACTTTGTGGAGTGCACACCTATGCGTTGTAGCATATCTTTAATGGAAGCGCCTGAATCGTCAGATATGTCAGCAATTTTTTTTAATTGGATGGTTCCTTTCGTCGATGTAACTTGAAACAGATAGTTTTTTTTCGCTTCTAGAGCTGTTTCTAATTGCGCAATTACTTGCTTGTTTCCAATTGAGATCGTAGCTGTTTGATTAAGATGTAATTCCGCAACTTTACCCTGTATCATTTGGCCAACTCTTAGAGAATCTTTACTGTTCGATGTTGCAATATGCTTATTTGATCCCACCCACACTTGTCGTGTATCCATTTCATTTTCACCTTCAATAATTTATTGATTTCAAAAAACTTTTTCGATGTATTTCTGTTATTCCATATTGTTCAATTGCATTTATGTGTTCTTTTGTTCCATACCCACTATTTTTCTTAAATTGATACATGGGATATTGATGATCTATTTCTTTCATTATTCTGTCTCTAGTTACTTTTGCTACAATACTTGCAGCAGCTATAGAAATACTTTTTTGATCTCCTTTAATAATCGATGTAGAT
>JAJUGF010000046.1 GCA_029268495.1 Gracilibacillus sp. | reverse complement strand
TTGCACAGAACCATTATACAGCTCTTTAATCATCTCATTTACATTCATATCTGTCGATAGTACCATATTCATATTTCTCCAATCTGAAATTTGATAATTAGTCATAAATAAGTATTATTCCTCCTTCATAATACCTAATTTTCATCTAATATACAACTTGTTTTTGCATACTTATACTTATTTTTAATTCATAAATCCTATTATTAAAAAGTTAAGAAACAAAAAAACCACCTTGTTCATCAGTTTACACTGACAATCAAGGTGGTTTTAATGCTTATTCACCTAATTTAGTAATTACTTCTTCAATCTTAGCTAATTCTGACTGAAGTCCTCCACCACTTAAGTACCATAAAGCACCATCTAAATAAATAATTTTATCATTTTTGTATGCTTCTGTTTTTTCAACAATCGCATTTTCCATATCTGTTTCGATATTAGATTCCCCATTAATTGCTGCAGTACGATCAATAACAAACAATACTTGTGGATCAAATTCTAAAATTGCTTCAAATCCGAAGTTAGAACCATGAGAAGATGCTTCAATATCTTCTGTTACTGGTGTAAATCCATATTCACTATAGATATAACCAAAACGTGAATTTGTAGCAAATCCTGATAAGCTTCCTTCATTGTACATTGTTACTAAACTTGTTTCGTAGTTTCCTGCTAATTCATTTACTTTTGTTAATGCTTCGTCAATTTTAGCTAAATGCTCTTCTGCTTCTGCTTCTTTATCGAACATTTTTGCCGCAATATCTACAGATGTTTTAAATGTATTCCAATAATCGTCTTGGTTTGTACCAACGAATACAACATTTGGTGTAATTTCTTTTAATTGATCATAGAAAGCCGATTGACGTCCAGAGATAAAAATAACATCTGGCTCAAGTGCTGCGATATCTTCAAGTAATGGTTCTTTTAATGAACCAACATTTGTATAATCATCAGAATTGTACTTTTCCAATTGTGCTGGTAGATTAGTTCCACTTGCTACACCTACAATACCCTCTACACCTAAAGCATCTAATGTGTCTAAGAATCCATAATCAAATACAACAATTCTCTCAGGCATTTTTTCAAATTCTACATCTGCAAAGCTATACGCATTTCCTTCACGGTCTTCAGAAGATGCAATCGTTGGTGATACTGTCATTGGATATGCAGAATCTTCCTCTACGTTAGCTTCTTCATTCGTATCTGTTCCTTGATCTTCTGCTGCAGCTGCTTCTCCATCATTATCTGATGAACTACTATCAGATGATCCACATGCTGCTAACATAAATGTTAACGATAATGCTAATAAAAATAAAATACTCCACTTCTTCATTATAAAATTCTCTCCTTCTATGTAATATTATTAGTAATGATAATCATTATCACTCACAAAATATACTATATCATCCAATTTTCATCTCGTCAATACTAATTGATAACTTTTTTCAATTAAAATTATTTTAATAAAAAGCCTAAAGAAACATATCGAATGCTTGTTTCTCTAGGCTATGTGGAAAAAATCAAGTGTGTGAATTGAAGTAAACACATATTCTACATCCATCTTGTACTTGAACTGGAATATCCATATCATAAATATCTCTTAGTGATTCCGAATTAATAATCTCGTGTGTTTTACCATTTTTCACTAATTTCCCGTCTTTCAGTGCGACGATACGATCGGAATAAACTGAAGCAAAATTGATATCATGTAATACGATAATAACCGTTCTACCTAATTCATCTACTAATTTACGCAAAATTTTCATAATCTGAACAGAGTGTTTCATATCCAAGTTATTTAATGGCTCATCTAGCAAAATATAATCCGTATCCTGGGCAATAACCATTGCAATGAAAGCTCGTTGTTTCTGACCACCTGATAATTCATCTAAAAATTGATCTTGTATATCTACTAGATTCATATATTCAATCGCTTGGTCTATATACTTCTCATCTTCTTCATTTAATCTTCCTTTAGAATAAGGGTATCTACCAAAGGATACTAGCTCACGAATAGTTAGACGCACATTTAAATAATTCGCCTGCCTTAGAATCGAAACACGTTTTGCAAATTCCGTGGATTTCCACTTTTTCACATTATTATTATCTAACAAAACTTCCCCAGTATCTGCATCTAATAACCTACTTACCATTGACAATAGTGTAGACTTACCCGCACCATTTGGGCCGATAAATGAAGTAATTGTGCCTTGTTCAATATTCACAGAAACATCTTCTACTACAGGTTTTTTGCCAAATTGTTTCGTTAACCCTTTAATTTCAATCATGATTAAGCCCTACTTTCTTTTAATAATAAGTAGATAAAGTAAATACCACCAACAAAGTTAATAATGACACTAATCGTCGTATTTAATTCAAATATATGTTCAACTAGGAATTGTCCACCAACTAATGCAACGATACTAAATAAACTCGCACCGAGTATCAAAGTGGAATGTTTATATGTGACTAAAAACTGGTACGATAAATTTGCAACAATTAATCCAAAGAATGTAATTGGTCCAACTAACGCTGTGGATGTTGCAATTAATACTGCTGATAAGATTAATACATTCATCACCATTCGATCATAATGAATACCTAGATTGATGGCATTCTCTCGTCCTAATGACATCACATCTAGTTTTTTCATGATAAAAAATCCATATATAAATGCAATCAATAACACCGCTAATGCAATTAAAAGCAATTCTGCTTTCACTTTTGTGAAGGATGCAAAGAGCATACTTTGTAAACTTAAGTATTCTATTGGATCAATAAGTACTTGTAGGAAAGTGACGAAACTTCCTAACAATGTTCCTACAATCATACCTATTAATAATAACAAATAGATTGGATATTTATCTGCTCTAAATAAAAAGCGGTATAACAATAATGCAAAGACTACCATTGCAGTAATAGCTGCACCAAAGTTCAAATATTTGTTAATAACCCATATCGACATCGATCCTGAGAAGAAATAAATCAATGTTTGAACAACTTCATACATTGAACCAATTCCCATCATAGATGGTGTCAAAATTCGGTTATGAGTAATAGTTTGGAATACTACTGTCGAATAAGAAATTGCAATTCCTGTAATAACCATCGCACCAACTCTGATCATTCTTCTAGGAAAAGCATAATCAAATCCACCTTTAATGTCATAAAATCCATATAGTAATACAGATAAGATTGCTAATACAAATAAAATAATGATTTTTGTACTATTTCGCATATGCTCTCCCCCTAAATAACATAATTAAGAAGATTGCACTACCAATTACAGCTACTGTTACATTCACAGGGATTTCGTATGGGTGGATGATCACACGTCCAATAATGTCACAGATTAATAGAAATACAACACCTAATAACATGGTATGAGGAATCGTCTTCCGTAAATTGTCTCCTAAGTAAATGGATACGATATTAGGCACAATCAGTCCTAAAAATGGAATCATACCAACAGTCAATACAACTGTCGTTGAAATGATTGCTACTAATACCAATCCAATATTTAGTACAACTTTATAGCTTAAGCCTAAATTCTTGGCAAATTCTTCTCCCATTCCAGCAACAGTAAACTTATTTGCATACAAGTATGCGAGAATAACCGCTGGAATACTCACAAATAAAAGCTCATATCTTCCCGCGATAATTAATGTGAAACTTCCCATTAACCATGCAGAAATATTTTGAATTAAATCCGCTTCATAAGCGAAAAATGTCGTTATAGAAGATAAGATATTTCCATACATAATACCAATTAAAGGAACAAATATCACATCTTTAAATTTAATTCGATCTAATATTTGCATAAAAACAAATGTACCTATTAGTGCAAAAGCAAAGCTAAATAAAATTTGTTGCGTATATGTAACATTTGTAAGAAAAAGCATAGAAATTAAGATTCCTAGTTTCGCAGCATCTAACGTACCTGCTGTCGTAGGTGAAACAAATTTATTTCTACTTAACGCTTGCATAATTAACCCTGCAATACTCATTCCAGCTCCTGCCAAGATGATCGCTAATAAACGTGGGACACGACTGACTAAAAATATTTGGGTCTCATCAGAATTCCAATCAAAGAGATCACTAATATTAATATCAATTGCGCCGATAAATAACGATACGAATGACAAGACAATTGTAGCAATTATCAACATCCATAATCTCATATGTAATCCTCATCACTTTATATATTATTCTTAGTTCGATAAATGAAATTGATTATCATTACTAAGTACGAGATTCATTATAAAGAATGAAGGAAGAAATGTCAACATTCCCCATGTTCCCACAATGTTCAGTCTAAAGCCATTCTCAAGCTGTTATCATATTTCATGATAAACTAGATTTCGTACAATTTTGTGACAAATACTTTCCATCACACTTCAATTCAGATAATATTAGTTACATATTATATAGAAGGAATTAGAAAATCGAATCGAGGGAATACACATGATCGTCATTATAGATAACTATGATTCATTTACATACAATCTTGTTCAATATTATAAACAAATACATACAGATGTAATTGTATTTCGTAATGATGCTATTACAGTTGCACAATTAAAAGACCTACACCCTACATTAATTGTTCTATCACCAGGACCTGGCTCTCCTACGGATAGTGGTATTTGTAAAGAAATTTTACAAGCATTCTATCAAGACACACCAATTTTCGGTGTCTGTTTAGGCATGCAAATCATTGTAGATTTTTTTGAAGGGAAAATTGTTCCTTCAGCTAACCCTGTTCATGGAATGACATCTATGATTACTCATACAAATCATGGAGTATTTAATGGGTTACCACAATCTTTTCATGTAACAAGATATCATTCTTTAATTGCGGATAAAAATTCACTATCCAAATTAGACATCATTGCACATACAGAAGATGATGTGATTATGGCAGTAAAGCATCCTACATATCCAATTGAAGGTGTACAATTTCATCCAGAGGCAATTTTAACTGAATATGGGTTTGAACTAATAAAAAATAGTTTGTCATTGCAACTTCACCCAATCATTAGAAAGGAGGAAAAGAATTGAGTATCTATTTACAATTTGATTTCCGTGAAATGAATCAAGTATTTGAAAATCCAATCAAGATATTAACAACAAATAAACTAAGTGAAGTGAAATCAATATTTGATCAAGTGGAAGATGCGCTAAATAAAGGGTACTATGTTGCTGGATACGTCTCATATGAAGCAGCACCAGCTTTTGATCATGCATATCAAGTTCATTCTAATCCAACAATGCCTTTAGTTTGGTTTGGAGTGTTTGAGGAAGCTACTAAAAAGAAAGAACAATTAGATAAAGCCTATCGTGTTTCCGATTGGAAAAATACTATAAAACTTGATGAATATAACGATTCAATTCAACATATAAAATCAAAAATTCAATATGGACATACCTATCAAGTTAATTATACGACAAGACTTACTTCTACATTTAATGGTGATAGCTACTCCTACTACAATCAACTTCGGCAAAATCAAGAAGCACCATATAATGCTTATTTAGATATAGGAAACTATCACATACTATCTATGTCACCAGAATTATTTTTTCAAGTGAAGAATGGTCTCATCAAAACAAAACCAATGAAGGGTACAATGAAACGAGGAAAAACAACGCAAGAAGACTTACTATTGAAAGAAGCACTCAAATCCTCCGAAAAAAATCGAGCGGAAAATGTGATGATTGTCGACTTACTTCGAAATGACTTAGGTAGAATCGCGCAACCTGGAAGTGTGCACGTACCAAAATTATTTGACATCGAACAATATCCAACTGTTCATCAAATGACTTCAACAATTGAAGCAAAATTAGACACATCACTCACTGTTTGGAATTGGTTTGAAGCACTGTTCCCTTGTGGATCGATAACTGGAGCACCTAAAGTAGAAACAATGAAAATCATATCAGAGGTCGAAAAGACTCCAAGAGAAGTATATTGTGGTGCAATTGGTTGGATTAGCCCATCAAGAGAAGCGATATTTAATGTACCAATACGAACATTATCCATTGATACACACACTTCTCATCTTTCTTTTGGTACAGGTAGTGGAATCACATGGCATTCTTCCAACAATGAAGAATATGAAGAATGGATACAGAAAACAGCTTTTTTGACAGAAAACAGAAATGAATTTGACTTACTTGAAACAATATTACTAAAAGATGGAAGTTATCCTTTACTTTCTTATCATCTTACAAGATTGAATGATTCAGCAAGCTACTTTAACTATCCATGCAGCTATAAACATGTAAAAGAAAACTTGTCGCATATCGTGAAAGATTATCCTGATGGAGATTACAAAGTACGACTATTATTAAATAGAAATGGAGAACTCTCGATTACAACATCAAGGATAGATATACCACTTACTGAAATATATACAAGGATTGCTACAGAGCCAATCTCGAAAAATAATATCTTTTTATACCATAAAACAACGAATCGGGCAATTTATGAAAAGAATGATGCAAACGCGCCAGCATCTAATTTTTCTACATTATTATGGAATGAGGAAGGCTATATCACAGAATTCACATTTGGAAATGTCGTCTTTAAAAAAGGAGAATTATACTACACACCTCCTATTTCTGCTGGTTTACTTGGAGGGACAATGAGATCGAAACTGTTAGATGATGGGGTATTGATAGAGAAAAATATCCATAAAGATACAATCGATACTTTTGACGAAATATGGTTTATTAATGGTGTACGTGGATGGGTAAAGGTCTGTATGATTTAAAACAAATCATTCGATTCCTTGTCATTGTTTTGCTATAGTAAAACTAATGCGTACAAATCATATTATTTCTTCTCATTTTATTAGAATTAGAAGATGAATCATTTGTATATTAATTTGAAGGAGGCTATTTATTATGAATGCTTATGAAGAATATATGCGTGAAGTTTCAAGACCAATGCGTGAGGAATTAACAAGTGCGGGTTTTGAAGAACTGACAACTATAGAAGAAGTAGATACATTTATGAATAATAACGACAAACCTGCACTTGTTGTGATTAATTCTGTGTGTGGTTGTGCAGCTGGATTAGCACGTCCTGCAGCAGTACGCTCGTTATCACATGACAAAAAACCAGCTCAACTAGTAACTGTATTTGCTGGTCAAGATCGTGAGGCAACAACACAAATGCGTTCATACTTTGAAGAAGTAGAACCGTCCTCACCATCAATGGCAATTGTTCAAAACGGAAAATTACAATATTTTATTCCACGTGAACAGATTGAAGGACATGATATGGAAGATATCATTCAACAGCTCCAAGAAGCATACAATAAATATTGCTAGACGAGACAAAAGTGGAAGCACCCTGTTAGAAAAGTAACAAGAGAATAAATCAAATCGAAAAGCGTCCGTTATTATACGGACGCTTTACTTATATTTATTGTGCAACACGACGAACGTGACCTGCAAACGTTTTACTCCAATAAGAACTATTCATATCTGCAATCGCTACACCTGTGCTATTTTGAGAACCAATGAATTTGTTATTTCCTAAGTAAATACCAACATGCCCATTTGTTTTGTACGTATTAAAGAATACTAAATCTCCTGGTTGCATTTCACTAGTTGATACTTTCACACCTACAGATTGCATGGATGCAGTACTTGCAGGTAAACTAATACCACCTTGTTTGAATGCCCAACTAACAAATCCTGAACAATCAAATCTACCATTTGCTATATCATATGCACTTCGCCCACCACCAAATACATAGACAGAGTTCCCAATATACTTATTACCAGCATTGATAATAGTTTGTAGGTTTCCTGAAGCAACAGTTGTTTCTGTACTTGTAGATGTGGATTTAGACGCATATTGTTTATACGCAGCACTATTTCCACTTTCACTTGAAGCAGAAGAACTCGTTTGTTGCGCATTTAATAGTTGTTCTTGAGCACGGGCTTCTCTCAAAGCTCTTTCTTTGTTAGCTAAAATCGCATCTTCTATTTGAAGATCATCTAGTATATCCTTATTTTCCTCTTGTTTCTTTTCTAACTCTTCTTTAACCTTTTCATTTTCTTCCTTTTGTGCAATGACTTGTTCTTGAATTTGCTCATATTCTAAAACTAAATCTTCTAATTCTAATAGTTTCTGATTTAAATTTGCTTTTTGTTCTTCTAATTTTAATTTATCTTCTTCTTGTGATTCTAATAAATCTTGATCTGCTTTCGTAATTTTAGTTACTAAAGAAAAACGATCAATAAAATCAATAAAATTAGTTGCACCTAGTAATACTTCTAAATAGTTTGTAGCCCCGCCATTTTCTTGCATGGAAGAAATACGTTCTTTTAGAATTTCATTCCGACGATCAATATCTTTTTGCACATCTGTAATGGATGCTTCTAATTCACTTACTTCTTCTTCTACTTTGGACATATCTTTCTTTGTTTGATTCATGACTTCTTCGTTATCTTTAATCGCTTCTTCTAATCGTTGTAATTTTTCAGTTAATGTAATTAATTCATCTTTTATCTTTTGAATTTCTGATTGTTTTAATTCTATGTTTGTTTGAACTGCAGAACGTTGTGATTGTATTTCCGCTTCTGTTTCTGCATGTAATGTGTGGTTATGTACAAAAAACAAGCTTGTTACAATTGTAGCTGTAATAGCTGACTGTTTGACAAAAATTTTAATGTTTCGCAATTCGTTCCCCTGCCTTTAATAATTAAAATAGCAGTGAATACAACTATGTAAGTGATTTCATCAATGTTATATTTATTCACTAGCCACAGTGTAACATAGAAATATGTCAGATTTATTTAAGTAATATTACAAATATATTTCAAAATAATAGATTACGTTTTATTTTTAATAGATTGGGTAAAAACTATTTTTTTAGGTAGAATGAAACAAAGCCGTACCGAAATTAGTACGACTTTGTGCCAACCTATTCTATTAAATTGAATCTAAAAAATCTTACTCACTGTATTTACTAGATTTTTACTGAACTTTTAAGATAATCTTTCCAATATTTTTATTACTCTCCATATGCTCATGTGCTTGTTGAATCTGTTCAAAAGAAAAGACACTGTCGATTATTGGACGAAGCTTATTATTTTTAAAAAGTTCTACAGTTTTCGAGAAAAATTCTGTCGTAAGATCTCTCTTATAAACATCGCTTCTTGGTGTAAGTAAAGTTCCAGTAAGTTGCACTCGTTTTAACATGAGATCCATTAAATTCATATTCTCTATTTTGGTACCACCTAAAACCCCAATGAGCACCCATCGACCATCTATCTTGATACTTGAAAGATTTCTACTCCAATAGGATGCACCAATGAAGTCAAGGATTAATTCGACACCTTGATTTTTTGTTATATTTAATACTTCTTCATCAAAATTCTTTTCTTTATAGTTGACACAAATATCTGCGCCTAACGATGCACAAATATCTAACTTTTCAGTAGTTCCTGCAGTTGTAATGACTTTCGCTTGCCCCAATTGTTTTGCTAGTTGAATTGCAGCTGTTCCAACTCCACTACCTCCAGCATGAATCAATACTGTTTCATCTTTACTTAATTGACCTAACCAAAATAATGTTTGGTAAGCTGTTAAGAACACTTCAGGAATCGCTGCAGCTTCTTCAAATGAGAGATTTTCTGGAATAATCATCGCTCTTTCAGCAGGCATCACAGCATATTCAGCATAACCACCACCATTGACAAGACCCATGACACGTGTACCGATTGGTATGTTTACGTTTGGCCCTGTGTTTTCTACAATTCCCGCAACCTCGATACCTAATATTGGGTTTTTCAAATATCCGGAACTGCTTTGTCTATTCACGATATCTGTTCTGTTAACCGCTGCAGCCTTTACTTTGATTAACAACTCTCCATCCTTGCATACTGGTTTTTCATAATCTACTATATTTAATTGTTCTGCACCACCTGGTTGTTTGACAATTACTGCTTTCATTTGTTGTCCTCCTTCGATTGAACTAGCACACTTTTACTATTGAAATAGGTTATCTAAATTGTATATGATAGAACGAAAAAAAGCCCTCCTAAAATGGATAAGGCTTCAAAACTACTGAAATATTTGAAATGTACCACCAAATCAAAAGCTTGTTAAATCAAGCTTGGTTATGTATTGGTGGAGACGGTGGGAGTCGAACCCACGTCCAGAAGTATCGGCACTTAGGCTTCTACACGCTTAGTTGGTATATTATCTTTCGCTATCTCTTCGGCCTACCAACAGGCTTCCAAGTAGCTAGTCTGATTAAATTCCCAAATCATCCTCAGACGGTGGATGACAGGATAGCCCGCTCAAGTTGAGACCCTTCAATCTGCTTCACGGGCGAAAGCAGGAAGGATCCTTTAGCTAGCTTAAGCAGCTGCTAAAGAAAGATTATTGTTTTTGCCAGTTATATTTAGGCGATTAACGTTTTACGAGTCGTAACCTCGACGTGCAACCTAAGCTCGACCTACCCCTGTCGAATCCGTAACGTCCCCAAGAAAGGAAAACGCTCGGGATAAATACGAGCATACAAACTATGAAATTGTTATCTCTTTTGCGACATACTTATTATAACATATCAATGGACAATTTCAAGGTCTCTACCGTGGGATGTTTTCCCAATCAGACAAGCGTTTTCCAGTTGACTCAAACGTCTTGATTCAGTACATTTTCAATTACTAATTTCGTCATATTTGGAACAATTTCCATGGAATAATCAATTTCTACTCGTTCAAATTTTTTATGCGCATCCATTCCATATGGACCGATATTAATGACAGGTACATTAATTTCACGGATTATATCATAATCAACATAATGTTTCGTACCCCAGGCTGGATTATTATCTTTCACTGCTTGAATGCCTGCTACATCATCACTAATCGACATAAAACTCATATCGGATATATAAGGAAAGAAATGTTTAATCTCAATAGGATTGGGATAACGTGATTGGATTTTTTCCACTGCTTTATCAAGTGCATAACTTAATACTTGTTCCTTATCAGTTTGTCCAGTTAATTCGACCCGAGGGTAATATAATGAAGCATAGAACAGAATGATTGCAGGATCTTTATTCTCCATCCATTTCCATGCTTCTTCCACTACCCGTAATGCAAACATCCGGATATCAAGTGTTTGGTCGAGAAGCAATTCCTGTTTGAATTTATTCATGGATTCTATATAGTTGTCTCCATGAGCTTTGATTAACATTTTATTCATTTCTTCAAATGTAAGAACCCGGGTTTTCCATGGAATACCTTCGTATTTTTTTCCTGTTAATTCACAATATCTTTTGTAGCGAGCTTCAAAGTCTTTCAATGCATTTGCAAATGCAATTTCAGCTTGTTCCTTCAAAATAGAAAGTGCTTCCTTTGGTGTCCAGGACTGAATAAAGAAATTATAGTAAACATATGCACTTAAAGCTGTTTGTACTGTATACTCTGTTTTTAAATCCATCTGTTTTAAAGGAACAGGCGGTAAGGTATATTCACCACTTGCCAAATTACTCAATTCTGGATTATAGCTAATTTGTTTGGTTAATTCTGCAGCAATGAAGTTCGGATCGAGGCCTTCAAATGCAGCTCCAACATGTGTCTCGGCACCAGTAATATAAAATGCAGGCAATAACTTCCCTACCGTACCCTTATAGATATAGCGATTGGGATCACCATCATATAAAGGAGAAACAAAATCAGCATTAATGGCACCAACATAATCAAATCCTTGTGCTTCTTTCCATTTGTTTAAAGTCGTTAATGCAGACAATATACCACGAGATCCATCTTCTTCATCACATTCTGCTATAAAGACAAGATTTCCATTGAGTTGTTCTGGGTGCTGTGAGAAATATTCTAATAAATAAAGATTACTTGCTAATCCACTCTTCATATCTAATGCACCACGGCCAAATAACCATTCTTCAGGATTCAAATGATGATGAAATGCTTCCGGTAAATCCTCTTCTGTTAGTACTTTCATCCACTCATCTGGTTTAAAAGCATATTCACGTTGCTGGTTAAAATCATCCACTCCAACCGTATCCATATGGCCCATAATAATTACTGTTCGCTTGCTATTGCCTTTCATTCCTTTGACATAAGCAAGCACATTATACCGTTCCTGCTCATCGTTTTCAGTTTTCTCTATAACAACTTGATTAGGATTGGCTTGAAAATAAGGATAAGATTGAATCATCGAGTAAAGTGTTTGGGCAAAATTCCGCTCTCCCTCGGTATTAACGATACTACTTATTGAAACTAGCTTTTTTGTAAGATTCAATATTTGTTCTCGACATGACAAGAATGAATCTTTCATATACAATCCCCCTCGTATATTATGTTTAGGCTTTG
>JAJUGF010000045.1 GCA_029268495.1 Gracilibacillus sp. | reverse complement strand
GCATGTATTAGGCACGCCGCCAGCGTTCGTCCTGAGCCAAGATCAAACTCTCAAATAAAGTTGACTTTAAGCTCGCTTCTAAAAGCTAGCATTTCTTACTATATATCATACTGGTTGTTTTGTTCAGTTTTCAATGATCAAGAGCTGTTTCGACAGCTTTTATATTATATCAACTTCAAAATCATTTGTCAACAACTTTTTATGTGATAAGAAGTTATCTATTTGATTTGAAGTGCATGTCGTTTTAGCGACATTTAATAATATAGCATGTATCTTATATATAAGTCAACACTTTTTTGAAATTAATATAATAATATGTACCTCTACATTCTGTTATGATGTAGAGGTACATATTATATAAAGGATTATTTATTTCTCATTTGAGGGAATAATAGAACATCTCTAATAGATGGTGCATTTGTTAACAGCATTACCAATCTATCAATTCCTATTCCTAATCCACCTGTTGGCGGCATTCCATATTCTAACGCTTCTAAGAAATCTTCATCCATTTCATGCGCTTCATCGTTACCTTGTTCTTTTTCTTTCACTTGTGCTTCAAATCTCTCTCTTTGGTCAATTGGGTCATTTAATTCAGAAAATGCATTTGCATGTTCTCTACCTACTATAAATAGTTCAAAACGATCTGTGAAGCGTTCGTCTTCTTTATTCTTTTTCGCTAAAGGAGAGATTGCAACAGGATGTCCATAAATGAATGTTGGTTGAATTAGTTTCTCTTCTACACGTTGCTCGAAGAATTCATTTACAATATGTCCATATGTCATATTGTTTGTAATCTCGATTCCATGTTCCTTTGCTAATGCTTTTGCTTCTTCATCTGTCATCTCTTGCCAAAAATCTACACCAGTGTGTTCTTTCACGGCATCTACCATGTGTAGTCTTGTCCATTTCGGCTCAAGATTCACTTCATGTTCTCCGTAAGGTATTGTTGTCGTACCAATTACTTCTCTCGCTATATGTGCGACCATA
Source organism: Gracilibacillus sp. (assembly GCA_029268495.1). Taxonomy (GTDB): domain Bacteria; phylum Bacillota; class Bacilli; order Bacillales; family Amphibacillaceae; genus Gracilibacillus; species Gracilibacillus marinus. The sequence continues at coordinate 11,504 of JAJUGF010000045.1, read as the reverse complement.
TTCTCAACTAGTTCCATTATATCGTTGTAATCCGCATATGCTTCATATAATTCAATCATCGTAAATTCAGGGTTATGTCTTGTTGACACACCTTCATTACGGAATACGCGTCCTATTTCATATACTTTCTCCATACCACCAACAATAAGTCGTTTTAAATGTAGTTCAATGGCAATACGCATATACAAAGGAATATCTAATGCATTGTGGTGAGTAATAAACGGACGTGCAGATGCACCACCAGCAATACTATGCATCATTGGCGTTTCTACTTCTAGGAATCCTCTATCATCTAGATAACGTCTCATTGATTGAATGATTTTACTTCTCATCATAAACGTATCTTTACTATCTAAATTCGTAATCAGATCTAAGTAACGTTGGCGGTATCTTTGTTCGACATCTTTTAAACCGTGGAATTTCTCTGGTAATGGACGTAGTGATTTCGTTAGTAAAGTAAATGCATTCACTTTAACAGAAAGCTCTCCAACATTTGTTTTAAAAATCGTACCTGATACACCAACAATATCGCCTAAATCCGCAGTTTTAAAAATTTCATAAGCCTCTTCACCGATTGCGTCTTTTCTTACATATAACTGAATTTGTCCACTGACATCTTGAATATGCGAGAATCCAGCTTTCCCTTTTCCACGCTTTGTCATAATACGTCCAGCAATTGTCGTGTCTATTGCTTTCTCTTCTAGTTCTTCTTTAGAGAATTGATCATACTGCTCTCGCAATTCATTCGCCAAATGCGTACGAATAAACTTATCCCCAAACGGATCTAATCCTTTTTCCTTATACGCCGCTAATTTATCTAATCTTACTTGCATTTGTTCACTTATTTCTTCACTCATTATCTTCACCTCTATTATAATTTTGATACTTGTTAAGAAACTCGTTCTTGCGCTTCTAATTTTTCTACATATTCATATAATAGCGCTTCTAACTCCACTTTTGTATCAATTTGATTGATTTGACTACGTATCTTACCATTTCCATCTAAACCTTTTAGATACCAAGCAGCATGTTTTCTCATTTCCATCATTGCGACTTTCTCACCTTTTAGCCTTACAAGTCTAGCTGCATGTAAGAGACATACTTTCATTTTCTCTGATGGTAATGGTTCTTCTGCTAATATATTGTTTTCTAGATACTTCACTGTTTGGTACATAATCCACGGATTTCCTAATGCCGCTCTCCCTATCATGATGGCATCAACGCCCGTCTCCTCTAATCGCCGCTTAGCAGTTTGAGGTGAATCAATGTCGCCATTTCCAATGACAGGGATAGACACTGATTCCTTTACTCTTCTAACTATATCCCAATCTGCTACTCCTTCATACAATTGTTCTCTCGTTCTCCCATGTAAAGCAACAGCTTTAGCTCCCGCTTCTTGCAGGGCCTGTGCATTCTCTATCGCATATACACTATCCTGATCCCAGCCTGATCTCATTTTTACCGTTACAGGTTTTTCGACTGCTTGTACTACTTCAGATACCATTTCATAAATTTTGTCTGGTTGCAATAACCATCTTGAACCAGCATCACATTTCGTTATCTTTGGTACAGGACAACCCATATTTATATCAATAATATCTGCATTCGTATTTTTGTCTACAAATCGAGCCGCTTCTACTAAAGTATCTCGATGTCCGCCGAATATTTGTAAGCTCATCGGTTTCTCTTCTTCATCAATATAAAGCATGTTCATTGTTCGTTTATTCTTACTAACAATACCTTTATCACTTACCATTTCTGCACATACTAACCCTGCACCGAATTCTTTTACTGTCAGACGAAAAGCCCAATTACTCACTCCTGCCATTGGTGCCAATACAACTTGATTAGGGATTTCGACATCCCCTATTTTCCATTTCATCGTCATACACTCCTACGCTTCACTCTTTGGCGCTAATTCCTCCACTGAAATACCTAAATGGTTCGCTATATGCGCTAATGTCTCGTCACTAGGTACTTTATGGCCGCGTTCGATATCTCCTAATTGCGAAACAGACATGCCAATTTTCTTTGCAAAATCTATTTGCGTATATCCTTTTAATTTTCTAAAAGCTTTGATTCTTCTCCCCCATTTGTTTGTTGCCATGCAACTACTCCTTCTTTCTCTGTAGGTGGTAATTCTTGAATGATTTCTTCAATATACTTTTCCCCATTTTTCAAAAGTAAACGAGGACAGACTTCCTGTAAAGGTATGAGTACAAATGCTCTTTCTGTAATTCTTGGATGTGGCAAAATAAGGCGCTCTGTATCCATACTTTCTTGATTATAGAATAATATATCTACATCTATCGTACGAGGACCCCATCTAATCTCTCTTTTCCTACCTAATTCTTTCTCAATTGATTGGCAATAATCCAACAAGCTCAATGGATGTAAGGTTGTTTGAATTTTGACCACTTTATTCAGGAAAGGTCCTTGGTCCATATAACCAACTGGTGCTGTTTCATAAATAGAAGATGTGTGAACAACATCAATTGCTGTATGTTCTTGTAACATGGACTCTGCTCGTTCCATATAGGCTTGTCTTGGTTCAATATTTGATCCTAGTGCCAGAATTACTTGATTCATGATACCCGCTCCCGGTAAATTTCAACAGCTACAGATTTATAATAACCTGGAATAGGAGGATCTGGTTTATACACTTTTACATGGCATGCTTGAAGTAAGGAGAAAGATGCTAGCAATTGTTGCGCAATTCTTTCTGCTACCGTTTCAACTAAATTCACAGCAATGCCTTCTACTATTCCCTTTACTTCTTGGTAGACAGCACCATAGTCAATCGAATAAGACATCTCATCGCTTTCCCCTGCTTTTTTTAAATCCAACTCAAGGACTAAATCTACCATAAAACGTTGACCTAACTTTTTTTCTTCTGGAAACAGCCCATGATAACCATAAAAAGTCATTTCATTTAGATGAATTTTATCCAAATTACATCACTCCCTTTCCGATTAAGGCATCCATCATTTTCGTCATGCGAACGGTCATTTCAACATTATGCACTCTCACTAATTCTACACCTTTCTCAATGCCATAACAAACAGTCGCCCCTGTTCCTTCATCTCGATTGTCCACTGGCAAACCGAGTGTTTCACCAATTACTGACTTTCTTGACGTTGCTAAAAGAATTGGGTAACCAAGTTGCTTTAGCTTGTCGACATGTCGAATTGCAAGCAGGTTTTGTTCATAGTTTTTTGCGAAGCCTACACCTGGATCTATTATAATATTGGATTTTTTCACACCGCTATCTAGTGCAATTTGTATACTTTCTTTGACATCTGAAACCATGTCATCTAAAAAATTGGTATATGAAGCTTGCTCTCGATTGTGCATTAAAATAATAGGTACATCGTATCTTGCTGCAACCTCTGCAATTTTTGGTTCGCGCTTCGCTCCCCAAATATCATTGATAATAGAGGCACCTGCTTGAATTGCCTTTTCTGCTACAATACCTTTGTACGTATCTATGGAGATAGGTATGGTTATATGTTGCGATATCGCTTCAATTATAGGTATAACACGCTCTAACTCTTCTTCTATTGATACAGGTGTGTGACCAGGTCTTGTCGATTCACCACCAACATCAATAATGTGAGCTCCCTGCGCTTCTAATCTTTTCGCTTGTTCTATTGCTAATTCAATGGTATTAAAATGTCCTCCGTCCGAAAAGGAATCTGGTGTAACATTTAGAATTCCCATCACTAATGTCTGGTCCGTGTATCGGAAATCTCTTACTTTTGTTTTTAAGTATTTTTCCATTGTCAACCATCCTTTATATCCGACATGATTCTACAAAAGCTTATTATAGCATAAATATATCCATTGCCCTATATGGAAATAGAAAAACATATTATGCTTTCATGCATCTGTATAGTGCGTAAAAAAACCCGAACAATGTATGCTCGGGTTTTTTACTATTAATCAAATTGATAAAGTGGTGTAGATAAGTAACGTTCTCCATTACTCGGAAGAACAGCTAGGACTTTTTTGCCTTTACCTAATTTCTTCGCAACTTCTTTCGCTGCAAAAATTGCTGCACCTGATGATACCCCACCAAGCACACCATCTAGACGCGCTGCTTCGCGAGCTGTTTCATATGCTTGGTCATTCGTAACTGTAACCACTTCATCATAAATTTCTGTATTTAATACTTCTGGTACAAATCCTGCACCAATACCTTGAATTTTATGTGGACCTGGTTTTCCACCAGATAAGATAGCTGAATCTGTTGGCTCTACAGCGTAAATTTTAATATCCTTATAATGTTCTTTCAGTACTCTACCAGCACCTGTAATTGTCCCACCAGTACCAATACCTGAAACAAATGCATCTAATTGATCGCCCATTTGTTCAACGATTTCTTTTCCAGTCGTTCTAGCATGTACTTCTGGATTTGCTTCGTTATTGAATTGTTGAGGCATGAAGTAGCCATTTTCTTCTTTAAGATCTGTTGCCTTTTTAATAGCACCTTTCATTCCTTCTGCGCCTGGTGTAAGAATTAATTCTGCACCATATGCACGCAATAAATTGCGACGCTCTGTACTCATTGTATCAGGCATAACAAGAATAGCTTTGTATCCTTTTACTGCAGCAATTAACGCTAAACCAATACCAGTATTTCCACTAGTTGGTTCAATAATTGTATCTCCTTCTTTTAAAAGACCTTTTGCTTCTGCATCTTCTACCATTGCTAATGCAATACGGTCTTTTACAGAGCTACCTGGGTTAAAGTATTCTAACTTCAAATAAATCTCCGCACCATCTGGCTCCCCTGTACGATTTAACTTCACTATTGGTGTATTTCCTATTAATTCAGCAATATTTTGAGCTACCTTCATCTTTGTTCCTCCTCAATTCCAAGTAATATTATTGGTTTTATATACAATGTACACGACCATCATTATTTTGTCAACCCATTACTTGGAAATCTTTAATTATTCTTTTGAGAAAATAGTCTCTACTTCTAACTCATCCCATAGGCTTGTGGCGTCTAAAGAGATAGGTAATTGCTCCAATTTCAAATCCATCGCTACTTCTTCATATGCTTCTTCGAGAGTGAAATCAATTGCGTCCAAATGTTCATGCATATATATAATTGCATATCCTTGTGAAGTCAAAATAGGTTCACTATACGAACCCACCTCCATATCCATTGCCAAATCAAAATATTCACCGGGAATAAAACTACTTGTTTGACTGTAAAAACCAATATATCCATCTCTGTTCTTGGACTCATCAATAGAATAGAGTTCTGCAAGGTCAGAGAAACGCTCTCCATTATCTAACTTTGTCATCACTTCTTCCGCTTCTGCTTCTGTTGTAACAACAATATGGGAGAGTTGAATCATTTCTTCAAAGTTATATTGATTTTTATATGTGTCATAATAACTTTCTACATCCGTTGACTCGACTTCTGCATCGCTCACTAATAGCTGTTGTAAGTAATACCGATAAATAATATCTTCTTTCCACAATTTTATTTGTTTCTCTTTTTCCTCGTCTGTTAATTTAGGTGATGCGACTAGCATACGCGCAAGTTCTCGGTCTATTATTTTATCTGACACTACTAAATTATTACGTTTAGCTAATTGATATACCACTTCTTTATTGATTAAATCTTCGAGTGCTTCTTTTCCATAACGCTCTGCCATGTATTGCATTAGTTGTTTCTCTTTTATTTCTGTTCCTTCAATTGTTGCGAGTATACCTTTTGCATCGACTTCTTTAAATACTTCCTCGTATTTATCTTCCCCTGCTACATTGCTCCATAGCAATGTGGCTATATTCGTGATTAATAAAATAATAATTAATAACCACAAACTAATCCTCGATAGCCGCAAAATAAAATCCTCCTTATGAAGACTTTAACGCTTTTAACTCGTCTATTGTAAAGGTATATGTCTCATTACAAAAATGACAGTTCGCTGTAGCACCATGGTCTTCTTCAATCATTGCGTCAATTTCTTCATTTCCTAAGCTTGTTATCGCAGCACTTAATCTTTCTTTAGAACATGGGCATGAGAAAGTGACAGGTAATTCCTCTAATACCTTCACACTCTCTGACTCACCTATTAACAGTGCTAATATTTCTTCTGGAGTCTTTCCATCTTGAATCATTTTGGAAACAGGCGGAATTGTTGCTATTTGTTGCTCTATTTTTGCAATAGTCTCCTCAGATGCACCTGGCATCATTTGTAAAATAAATCCTCCTGCAGCTAGAATACTATGATCAGGATTCACTAATACACCTGCACCTACTGCAGAAGGTACTTGTTCAGATGTAGCTAAATAATACGTAAAGTCTTCACTTACTTCTCCTGAAACAATGGGAACTTGTCCAGTAAAATTCGTCTTCAAACCTAAATCTTTCACAACACTCAAAGTTCCTTCTGTTCCAACAGCGCGTCTCACATCTAATTTCCCTTGTGCATTAGATTCAAAGTCTACATGTGGATGGATAATATAACCACGTACTTCTCCTTTTGCATTTGCATCTGCGATTACTGCACCAATTGGGCCATTACCTTCAAGTTTTACTGTTAATTTCGCGTCATCTTTTAACATGGCACCTAACATTGCTGTAATCGTAATTGTTCGACCTAGTGCTGCAGATGCGGTTGCCCACGTATCTTGTCTTCTTCTTGCCTCTTCTACTGTAGCAGTAGAATGAATAGCATATGCTCTCACTTCTCCATTACATGCTGTTGCTTTTAATAAATAATCTCTCATTTACTTATTCGCTCCTTTACACTTAAAATCCTCTTGATTTTTTAAATAAATTTCATATAATCCTTTTAATGTTAAATACGGGTCTACGATATCTATTGTTTTTGAATCCTTCGCAATCAAACCAGCTAATCCACCTGTAGCGATAACTTGGGCTTGTGTATGCATCTCTTTTTTAATTCGATTGACCACTTCATCTACTTGTCCAATATACCCAAAATAAACACCTGCTTGCATTGCTTCAATTGTACTATCTCCAATGATCCTTGAAGGTCTGTTGATCTCAATTTTTGGAAGTTTAGCAGCATTGGTATATAATGCTTCTAATGAAATATTAATTCCCGGGGAAATAACACCACCGACATAGGACTCTTTTTCATTGATATAACAATACGTTGTTGCCGTACCGAAATCAATCACAATAGAAGGTGCACCATATTCTTTAATTGCACCAACCGCATTTACAATACGATCTGCACCTAATTCTTTTGGATTTGGGTAATCAATTGTTAAATATGGATTTACATCTTCATGCCCAATAATCATCGGTTTACAGTGAAAATATTTTACTGCCATTCGTTCTAAAGCAAATAAAATTGGAGGTACAACAGAGGAAATAATGATGCCTTTCATATCAGAGAATACTAATCCTTCATGCCCTAATAATGATTTCACAAACATTGCATACTCGTCTTCCGTTTTATTTCGATCTGTCTGCATACGCCAATGATGGATTAATTGGTTATCTTGAAATACACCTAATACTGTATTGGTATTCCCAACATCAAGTACAAATATCATTTGATTCAGCCCTTTATTATTTAATATTAGTCATTTTCATATTGTATAGCCATAAAACTATGTTTAGCAAGCAAGAAGAATCCAATGATGACACAAAAGCGTAAGTGCCCGTTTAGAGACGTAGAGACTGGAGTGACTCCACACCAGTTCACTTTATAGTCCCCTAAAGAAAAAACAACTGCTCACAAAGAACAGTTGTTTTTTCTTTTACTCTTTTTTATCTGTATCAGGCTGTTGTGTTTCCACATCATCTACTTTTGATTGAATGTTTACTTTTACATCCGACTCTTTTTCTTCAACCTTTGTTTCGTCTTTGCTGTCTGTAGAAGCCTTTTCGCCATCTTGAACAGAGACTACTTCAGGTTCGGGTAAGATGCCTTTTTCAAATAGTGATTTGATTTGTCTTGCATCTAATGTTTCAATTTCTAGCAATGTTTTTGCAATCAATTCTAACTTCTCACGATTTTCTGTTAAAATTTGTTTTGCTCTATCATAACATGACTGAATAAATTGTTGTATTTCTTGATCAATCTCATATGCAATTGCATCACTATAGTTTTGCTCTGACTGCATATCACGACCTAAGAAAACTTGACCACTCGTATTTCCGAATTGAAGTGGACCAATCTTATCACTCATACCATATTCCATAACCATTTTTCTAGCAATGCTTGTTGCACGTTGGAAGTCATTATGTGCACCTGTGCTTACTTCGCCGAAGATAACCTCTTCTGCCACACGACCACCTAATAAACCAGTAATCTTGTCAAGAAGTTCAGGTTTTGTCATAAAGTATCTATCCTCACGTGGTAGCATCACAGCATAACCACCTGCTTGACCACGAGGTACAATCGTTACTTTATGTACCATATCTGCATCATCTAATACCATTCCAATAACCGTATGTCCACTCTCATGGTACGCAACAATATTACGTTCTTTCTCTGAGATGACACGACTTTTCTTCGCAGGTCCTGCAATTACTCGGTCAATTGCCTCATCGACATCTTCCATATCGATTTTTTGCTTATCAGTTCTTGCAGCAACAAGTGCCGCTTCATTTAATAAGTTCTCTAAATCTGCACCTGAGAAACCTGGTGTGCGCATCGCAATGGTTTTTAATGACACATCATCAGATAGAGGTTTATTACGAGCATGTACTTTAAGTACTTCTTCTCTACCTTTTAAATCAGGGCGATCTACAGTAATTTGACGGTCAAAACGACCTGGACGTAATAATGCTGGGTCTAGGATATCTGGTCTGTTTGTCGCAGCAATGATGATGATTCCTTCATTCTCACCAAAACCATCCATCTCTACAAGTAGTTGATTCAGTGTTTGTTCACGTTCATCGTGTCCACCACCAACACCTGCGCCACGCTGACGACCAACTGCATCAATCTCATCGATAAATATAATACATGGTGCATTTTTCTTTGCATTTTCGAATAGGTCACGAACACGAGATGCCCCAACACCTACGAACATTTCCACAAAGTCTGAACCACTTATACTAAAGAATGGCACACCAGCTTCACCAGCAACAGCACGTGCTAGTAATGTTTTACCAGTACCTGGAGGTCCAACAAGTAACACACCTTTTGGAATCTTCGCACCAATAGCAGTGAATTTACGTGGATCTTTTAAGAAATCTACCACTTCTACTAACTCTTGCTTTTCCTCATCTGCACCAGCTACATCACGGAAGCGTACTTTTTTCTTATCTTCACTATACATTTTTGCCTTACTCTTACCAAAATTCATCACACGACTACCGCCGCCTTGCGCTTGGTTCAGTAAGAAGAAAAACAGAATGAATATAATAACAAATGGAATCATTGTTGTTAGAAAAGCTAGAAATCCATTTGGTTGTTCCTCTTCATCTACCTTCAAAATCCCTTGGTCACTTGCAGTATTATATACTTCCTCAATAATACCTGAGCTATCAGGGATATTTGTGACGAATGTCTGATCCTCTGTAGAGAGTGTCCCTACAATTCGCATCACACCATTTGATGGACGCATTTCCATTTCTTTAATTTCATTATTCTCTAGTGCTTGCATAAATTGACTTGACTTTAGTTCTTCGGCCTGATTGTTTTGACCTGTGAACACAGATATGATCCCAATTACTACTAAAAATATTAGAAAATATAGAATCACATTACGAATTATTCGATTCATCACGTACCTCCTCCCACAACGAGAAAACTATAGTAAATAGTATCATACAAAAAGAGCATATTACAACTAATTACCACTAGCAATTTCAATATGTTTGATAAATTGTTACAAAATACGTAGCTACTATTCTTCGCCACCATAAATTTCTGGTTTTAGTACACCAATATACGGTAAGTTACGATATTTCTCTTGATAATCTAAACCGTATCCTACAACAAACTCATTAGGTACATTAAAACCAACTAAATCTGCTTTAATATTTGCTGTGCGACCTTCTGGTTTATCTAATAATGTAACTATTTTAATGGAATTTGCTTTACGATATTTAAACAAATCTACAAGATAGCTTAATGTTAACCCGCTATCAATAATATCTTCAATAATTAAAATATCTCTTCCTTCTACTTTTGTATCTAAATCTTTCACAATTTTTACTTCACCAGATGATCTCATTCCATTTCCATAACTAGATACATCCATAAAATCCATTTCTAAATGGATATCCATATTTCTTAAAATATCCGACATGAACGGAAGAGCCCCTTTTAGTACACCAACAGCAAGTGGGAATTTCCCATCATATTCTTTTGTTAATTGTGCTCCAAGTTCTTGACACTTTGCTTGGATTTCTTCCTTAGAGATTAATATTTCTTTTATTTCATTATGCATCATGATGCCTCCTACTATTTTGTCTCCATGTATTCTAGTAATAAACAGTTCATCGCACTTTTGTTAAGATCTATTGCTGCTTTCTTTAACCCGACTATCCATAGGATGGTATCATCATTTGTTACGACAAGCGGCCAAATATTTCGCATTGGCAATGGAATCTTTTCATCAATAAAAATATCTTTTATCTTTTTTGTTCCACCTAACCCTCTTACTCGCATTCTATCTCCATCCTGTCTCGTGCGGACGCGGAGGGGAAATAAAGTAGGATCAAGTGGTAAAATAATGTTATTTTTACCTTCTTGCAACGAACCGACACTATAGCTAGCCCGTATACTCGCTCCATTATGTAATAAAGTCTCTCCAGGAATATGTATATCCAATACTTTCTCACGTAACTCATTTGCTTTGTCTTCTTTGAAATGAAAAGTTATCTCTTCATAACTTCTCGTTATTTGCAATGCTTGTGGAAAATCAATTGTTACATTTGCCTTTTTTTGCTTTATTAACTGAAGGAAATCTTCTTCATGTTGAAATGAAACGCTATCTGGTACTTCTTGATATAGATAGTTTAATATTAGATGAAGTACTCTTCTTTGTAAAGCAATCGGGTATGTAATAAAAGAAGGAATATTAAATTTAAGGATTTTTTTGTCTGTTTCTTTTGTTACTACTTTTTGAAACATTTTATTAGCTTCTTCCATCAAATATGCTTCATCTTCTGTTAGCCGCTCTGTTAAGTGTTGGATGGTGCGATGAACAGTTGGATTTTTTTGTTTTAACATTGGCGTTACATGTATACGATAATAGTTCCTAGTATAGGTATCCGATTTGTTAGACGGGTCTTCTCGATATCTAATTTGATTCGTTTGACAATATTGATAGATTTCTTTTTTCGTTGTAATTAGGAATGGACGAATAATCTGTCCAACACTAAATGGGCGTTTTACTGGGATCGCTGTTAGTAATGAAGGATTTGTATGTTGAACGGCACGCATTAAAAATGTCTCTATTTGGTCGTCTCCATGATGGCCTAATGCTAAATAGTCAATACTTCTCTCTAACATCACTTGTTCAAATGCTTCATAACGTAACTTTCTTGC
>JAJUGF010000044.1 GCA_029268495.1 Gracilibacillus sp. | reverse complement strand
TTGTAATTCACTCTCTACGTCTCCTATTTTATCCTTATAAAATTCGTATTTAATACGTTCTTGAGCAGCATGCTGATCAACAATAAACAATCCTTCTTCATTCTGCGCAATAATATATGTGCCATGATGCTGACCAATTGGGTACATTATCGGTACTCTTTCCTTAGTATCTACAATTGCATCTTCCATTGACGTTGTCTCATGCTGAAGGGCGTTTATGTTTTCTTCATTTTCAAGTGGATCATCGACTTTTTTATCATTCAAAATTTTTTCATTCTGTTCATAAGGATCTTTATCCATTTTCAACTCATTAGAAAAATTATTGGAATATTGCTCGTTTGGTTCTTCTCGGATTGGTACTTCTTCATCTTTAATAATATTAAAATCCATTGTGTGTTGAACAGATTGTTCTTTTTCTTTAAAAGAAGGCTTACCAGATGGAATGAGTGTCAATTTGTGTAAACTATCTTTAATCATTTGCTCAATTGCTGTAAACAACTCTTTTTCTTTACTAAAGCGAACTTCTAATTTCGTTGGATGTACATTGACATCAATTAGAATGGGATCCATTTCAATATTTAAAATCACAATCGGTTGTTTACCAATCGGTAAGAAAGTATGGTAGCCATTTGTTATTGCCCTAGCTAATCCAACACTTCTAATTACTCTACCATTCACCACTGTTGTCATGTAATTTCTTGAAGACCGATACACTTCAGGTTTTGCAATGTATCCATGTATATTGTAATCCATCGTTTTTGTTTTTACTGAAATGAATTGTTTGGCAACAGACATACCATAGATATTCGCTGCTATTTGACGTAAATCCCCTTGTCCTGTTGTTCGAAAAATCATTTTTGAATTATGCATTAATTCAAATCGAATGTGTGGGTGAGACAATGCCATTCTATTTAATATATCTGTAATATGGCCTAATTCTGTATGAATGGTTTTTAAATATTTCAATCTAGCTGGTGTGTTAAAAAATAAATCAGATACGACAATCTCTGTTCCTTTTCTTGCATCACTTTTCTCTTCATTAATTACATTGCCGCCTTCAATGTGCAATACTGTACTTGCTTCATTCCCTGTGGATGTTTTTATTTTCAACCTACTGACAGCAGCAATACTCGCTAATGCTTCTCCTCTGAATCCTAATGTTCTCACATGGAATAAGTCATTTTCATTCTTTATTTTACTCGTAGCGTGTCGCAAAAATGCTCGCTTGATGTCATCTCGTTGTATTCCATTCCCATCATCTGTTACTTTTATCGTTTGTAAGCCCGCTTCCTCTACTTCTACTTTAATCCATGTACTATTTGCATCAACACAATTTTCTACTAATTCCTTCACAACAGATGCAGGTCTTTCTACAACCTCTCCTGCTGCAATTTTATTAGCTAAATAATCAGGTAATTGAATAATTTGCATTTAGGAACGCCCTTTCAGTCCTTTTGCTTTTTTTTGCAATGTGTAGAGATGATTCATCGCTTCCATTGGTGTCATATCTAACACATTCATGGAATATAATAACTCCACTAATTCATTTAACTGCTTTGGTGTCTGTTTGTTTTTCGGTTCTATTTCTTCACTAAAGAAGCTAATTTGTTCTTCTTTACAATTACTTGGTAATTCGTTTGTGTTGGATACTTCTTTTGATTTTAATTCAAATTCATCTAAAATGATTTTTGCTCTACTTATTAAATGACTAGGAAGTCCAGCTAATTGCGCTACATGAATACCATAACTTTCATCCGCAGCACCTTCACGTATTTGGTGTAAAAAGACGACTTTACCATCCACTTCTTCTGCTTTCACATGAATATTCTTCATGCCATGCAGTTCTTGATCTAATGTTGTTAATTCATGATAATGTGTAGAAAATAATGTTTTTGCATGAATCTGATGATGAATATATTCCATAATTGCTTGAGCTAATGCCATTCCATCATACGTACTTGTTCCACGTCCGATTTCATCTAATAAAATTAAACTATTAGAAGTAGCGTTTTGTAATGCATTATTTGCTTCTAACATTTCTACCATGAATGTACTTTGACCTGAAACAAGGTCATCAGCTGCACCAATCCGTGTAAATATTTGGTCAAATATCGCTAAAGTTGCTTCTTTTGCAGGTACAAAACATCCCACTTGTGCCATGACAATAGTTAATGCAAGCTGCCGCATATACGTACTCTTACCTGACATATTTGGTCCTGTAATTAGTAACATAAATTGTTGATTATCTAGAGCTACATCATTAGGCACAAATGTATCACCTGACATCACTTTTTCAATGACGGGGTGTCTACTTTCTTTCAGTACAGTCTGACCGTCACTAGAAAAATTTGGTCTCACATAATTATTTTCTTCACTTACAGTAGCAAAGCTTTGCAATACATCTATTTCACTTAAAATATCAGCTAAATTTTGTAACTGTGGAATGAAATTTTTGATTTCTTCTCTTAATGCGACAAAAAGTTCATATTCCAATCCAACACTCTTTTCTTCTGCTTCTAGGATTAATTCCTCTTTTTCTTTTAATTCGTTTGTAATATATCTTTCTGCATTTGCTAATGTTTGCTTTCTTTCGTATCTGTCTGTTGGAATAAGATGTAAGTTTGCTCGTGTCACTTCAATATAATATCCAAATACTTTATTAAATCCTATTTTTAATGATTTAATCCCAGTTTGTTCTTTTTCTTTTTGTTCGAGTTCTGCAATCCAACTCTTCCCATTCCTAGATATGTGCCTGTATTGATCTAAGCTTTGATTATATCCATCTTTTAGTAAGTTTCCCTCATTGATAGAGATTGGCGGATTTTCTGCAATACTACTTTCTAGTAGCTCTAATAAATCTGGTATGACGATTACTCTTTGTGCTAATTGATGAATTGCAGTATTGTCGAATATCTCAAGTCCTTCTTTAATTTGAGGAATTTGTTGTAATGATTTCTTTAATTGTAACAAATCTCTACCGTTCACATTTCCGAAAGACACTCGTCCACATAATCTCTCTAGATCATAAACTAATCTTAATGATTCTCGAATATTCTCTCTTTCCATAAACTGATTATAGAATCCTGTTACAATTTCTAATCTGTTCTCTATATGATCTCGTCTGAGTAGTGGCCTTTCTAACCATTTTTTCATTTTTCTTGCGCCCATTGCTGTAATGGTTTTATCCAATACCCACAATAAACTACCGAATTTCTCATTTCGCATCATAGAATGTGTAATTTCTAAGTTTCTTTTAGAATACATATCTAAATTCATGTATTGTTTTAATTGAATGACTTGTACTTTTTTCAAATGATTAAATGCACGTTTTTGTGTGTGGAATAAGTACATTAATAATTGTTGGCAAATAGGCAAAAGATGTGACTGATTTACATTGTCTAATAAATGATTCATATCTTCAGGGAACTTGGAATATTCCGCTGGAAGAGAAACAGTTAACTGCATGCGAATTTTTAAATCATTTATTTCAGAATCACTCAAGTTCTCATCAATAACAATTTCTCGTATTGGCCGGTTATAGATTTCACTTAATACAGCTTGCCAACTATTTTCAATCTCCATAGCGAAAATTTCACCCGTTGACATATCTGCGTATGAAAAACCATATAGACTATCTTCTAGAAGAGTAACTGCCGCAAGATAATTATTCTCTTGTTCTTTCAACATTGCACCTTCAATTACTGTGCCTGGAGTAATGACTTGTACAACTTCTCGTTTGACCACACCTTTAGCTGTTTTAGGATCTTCTACTTGCTCACATATCGCAACTTTGTATCCTTTTTCTATTAAAACTTTTATATAATTTTCAGCTGAATGATGAGGTACACCACACATTGGTATTTTCTCATCTTTTCCTGCATTCTTTTTCGTTAATGTAATTTCTAATTCTTGTGCTGCTTTTACTGCATCTTCAAAGAACATTTCATAAAAATCGCCTAAGCGAAAAAATAAAAAGCTATCTTTATATTCTGCTTTTATTTTTAAATATTGTTCAATCATTGGCGTATAACCCATTATTTATCCCCCAAAATCCTAAACTTGTCTCAAAATATTATAACATAGAACGAAATACGTGTGAAAAAGGAAAGATACATGTAATTCATTATTGATCACAAAAAAATACAGTGTGGAGATACCACACTGCTTGATTTATTCTTCATCATCATGACTGAAGAAATCAGGATCAATGGATTCTAATTCATCATCTGAAATCGAGTAGTCACAATCATCATCGTCACATACTCTACCTTTTGGATCTACTTTCACACAGATTTTTGTTTCACCAATTACTTCTACAACAAATTCTCTTTCGACATCTACTTTAATTTTGTTGCCTCTTGTCTCGATTGTGCATTCTAGGCAATTTGGCTGTTGAATCGCTTTTGCAATTACTTCACAAGCATCTCCTAAATGATGTTTGTCGCGAATGGACAATGGTATTTTGTCACAATATTCTACACGTTCTGAGACTACTTCTGTTTTTGTGTTGTCATTATAAGAATACCAAATGTTCACATCATAACTTCCATGGATTTCCACAACATCTTTCTTCACTAATTTTGCATGATAGTTATGATTAATGATCCAACAACCTAAAATACTTGTTGGACGATGAGTTGGTGTAATGATATCAGTATCTTGTGTGAATTTTCGTCCTTTTCCAATAACGGCTTTTGTAATAATTTCTCTGTATTGTTGGTCTAGAAAAGACATGGTATGTTTACCTCCCTTTCATTTCAATCCATCATATGCGAGATATTCACCTATAGTGCCTAATTCTTATATAAAAATTACTGACCATAGATTCTAATTTATCCTATGCAATCGCCTAACAATTCGTAACAATAATTATCAAAGTTACATAGATGAAAGAATCAATAGCAAGAAAACAATCATCGTTATAGAAATTAAAAAAAGGTTGATGCATACATATTGATTTTCACACAGAGACGAACTCTGTCATATGTATCGTTTCGCAACAAAAGAATGATAAGATACGAAACTACACTAATTAATAAGTATTATGTGCAAATAAGCCAGAGCGGTTGCAAAGCACATGTGAAATTTCAAAAATATATCTAGTTTCCTTCTAAATACGCAAAAAATCCAAACGATTCGAAAGTTATTGATCGAATCATTTGGATTTTTGAAATTAAAGTATTCTATTATTCTTAACAAGTATGTCCTTTTACTGAACCTGTTGAACCAGACAGAATATCTCCACCTGTGGAACGAATGATTTCATTTGTAATCTCTCTAGCTAAAGTATTAGATACAAGCTGTAATAAATCATTAATTACAACTTGTGATTCTTTAAATTCTTGAACTACTGGAATTTCATCGATTTCTGCTTGCAATCGATCAATTTCTTTTTCCACTTTTCTCAAAGCTTCTTCTTTCCCGTACGCTTGGAAATTTACTGCTTGTTTCTGTAATGCTTTAATTTTTTTGATTGTAGCTTGTACTTTTGTATTTTCATTAATTTTTTCTTCTAGTTGTTTGAAACGTTCGATTTCATCGATTTCTGACATCATTTTTGCTAAATGATGTGCTTCTTCTATAATTTCAGTTCTAGTATATTTCGCCATTTACTTCACCTCAATAGCTTCCTCTATTAATTCTCCATCAAGTGTCCATGTTTTTGCATTAGTAACTTTGACTTCAACTATGTTTCCAATAATTGATTTTGGACCTTTGAAATTCACCAATTTATTTCTCTCTGTATAGCCTGACAATACATCAGGATCTTTTTTACTTTCACCTTCAACTAATACTTTTACAATTTTACCTTCATATTTTTTCATCGCTTCTCTTGATTGTTTATTAACTAACTCATTTAATCGTTGTAGTCTAGCTTTTTTTACTTCCATAGGAATATTATCTTCCCATTTTGCAGCAGGTGTGCCTTCTCTAGGTGAATAAATAAATGTGTACGCACTTTCAAATCCTACTTCTTCCATTAATGTCATCGTTTCTTCAAATTGTTCGTCCGTTTCATTAGGGAATCCAACAATAATATCTGTTGTTAATGTTGCATTTGGCATAGCTTGACGAATTTTCTTCACTAGATCTAAGTAGTCTTCTCTTGTATAACGTCTTGCCATAACTCTTAGAATGTCAGAACTACCAGATTGAACAGGTAAATGAATATGATCTAATAAATTGCCACCTTGTGCCAGCACTTCAATTAATCTATCATCGAAATCTCTAGGATGTGAAGTAGTAAAACGTATTCTTGGAATATCTATTTTACTTATTTCATTCATTAAATCACCTAAACCGTAATCTATATCTAGGTCTTTACCATATGCATTTACATTTTGACCTAGCAACGTAACTTCTTTGTAGCCTTGTGCAGCTAAATGACGAACTTCTTGAATAATATCTTCAGGTCGTCTACTTCTTTCTTTTCCTCTAGTATATGGTACGATACAGTACGTACAAAACTTATCGCAACCATACATAATATTTACCCATGCTTTAATCTTTCCATTTCTAACTTTAGGTAAATTTTCAATAATGTCTCCTTCTTTAGACCAAACTTCCACAACCATTTCTTTCCCAAACATTGCTTCATTTATCAACGTAGGTAAGCGATGAATATTATGAGTACCGAAAATTAAGTCGACAAAAGGATGCTTTTTTAAAATACGATTCACAACGGATTCTTCTTGTGACATACACCCACATACACCAATAATCAAATCAGGTTTTTCTAACTTCAATGGTTTTAAATGACCGATTTCTCCAAAAACTTTATTTTCAGCGTTTTCGCGAATGGCACATGTATTTAATAAAATGATATCCGCATCATTGGTATCTTCTGTCGATTGATAACCCATATTTGTTAGTATACCTGCCATTATTTCTGTATCATGTTCATTCATTTGACATCCATATGTACGGATTAAGAACTTCTTCCCTTTTCCAACTGCTTTCATTTCTAACGGAATATCAAAATCATAATGGATATCTACATCTTTCTTTCTTCTACTTCTTGCTTTTTTCAAATTTGGTGGTTCATATGTTGTTTGAAAATACTTGGATATTAATTCATCACTTGATAGTTTCTTTAAACGATCTAAGTTATCATTCGTATCGGATTTTACGTCCGTCGAATTTTCTCTGTTAATTTGTTGACTTTCTAATCTTTGCTTTTCATTCATTTATGAAACTCCTTTCTTACCCCTAATCAATAACAAACTACCCCATCTATTATATGGGATAATCCTACTAAATACAAAACTAAATCTTATGAACTTGGAAATTTCTCAAGAAAGTTTTGGCTGTATATTTTTTTTGTCACATTTTCTGGGTAATGTTGATTTAATTTTTTCTTTAAATTAGAAATATGATGAATCGAAGTAAGGTCTTGCACAAAGTAATCTGCACCATCGAAATCTGAACCAATCACGATATTATTCATCGCACCTAAGTTGATGAGATGTTGTATATGCGCAATCAAATCATCTATTGTAGCTGTCTCTTTATCTATAACAAACTCTTTTACAAATGTAATACCAATTAAGCCTTTTTTGTATATAATTCGCTTGATTTGTTCGTTTGTTAGATTTCTTATGTTATTACAAATCTGTCGTGCGTTGGCGTGGGATACAATTGGATAGTCTACTAAATCAATTGCTTCTTCAAAACCATTAGTAGAACAGTGCGCTAAATCAATCCATATGTGATGCTTATTCGCAAGTTTGATCACTTCTTTTCCTAGATTTGTTAATCCTGCACCCCTATTTTCTTTGATGCCATCTACCATTAGATTTGCGTTATTCCAAGATAGTCCAATCATTCTTACTCCTAATTGAATAAGAATACGTAATTTAAAAAGGTCATTTCCAATACAATCTAACCCTTCAAGTGTTAACATTGCACCTTTTTCATTGTCTTTTAAATTCTCAATATCTGTTTTTGTTTGAATCCATTTTATATTCTGATATGGTTTGATAATTTGTTCAAAAAATATATCTACCATTTGTATTGCTACAGCAAATTTAGATTCTACTGGAACAGTAGCTGGAATAAATATTGCAAAACATTGTACATTCACATCACTTTTCATCCATTTGCAATAATTCACATCTAATAAAGGATGGTTATAAAAATCATATTGTTTTTCCCATATTTTCCATAGAGCATCACAATGGCAATCAATCATGATTTCCCCTACTTTCTATAAAATAAAAACCTGTTTGTCCAAAACAAACAGGAAGGAGTCACTATTTACTTTTATCTTGGTTCAACAATAAGCTTTATTGCTGTTCGTTCTTCATTATCAATCATAATATCAGTAAAAGCTGGAATACAAATGAGGTCATCTCCACTAGGTGCTACAAATCCACGTGCAATCGCCACTGCTTTTACAGCTTGGTTCAATGCTCCTGCACCAATTGCTTGAACTTCGGCGGAACCACGTTCACGTACTACGTTTGCAAGTGCGCCTGCTACTTTATTAGGGTTTGATTTCGCTGAAACTTTTAATATATCCATCCCTGCTACCTCCTTCAATTCCTATTGTTATCCCACTTTTACTATATTCGATTCGATTGAAGATATTCCTTTTTATTCAGGTAGATTTAAATTTTAATTGATGAATAATTCGTATGAAACACCATCAGTTAAAGAAAGGGTGATCATCGTTGATTTGAATTCTTTCTATACTATTTGCTCTTCCAGTTGTTGCATCGATATCGATGATGACACCACTTAGTTGAGTCGGCCCTTCTTTAGGAACTTCAAACCTTACAGGGAGACCCGTTAAGAATTTTTTTATTACTGCTTCTCTTTCCATCCCTAAAATTCCATTGTAAGGTCCTGTCATACCAACATCGCTAATATACGCTGTCTTATTCGGAAGGATTCTTTCATCTGCTGTTTGAACATGTGTGTGTGTACCCACAACTGCACTTACTTTTCCATCAATATACCATCCAAATGCCTGTTTTTCGCTAGTAGCTTCCGCATGAAAATCTACAAAAATCATATTTGTTCTTTTTTTGGCTTGTTCAATTAACTCATCTATTTTGCGGAAAGGATCATCTACAGGTTGCATAAATGTTCTACCTAATATATTAATTACTGCTATTTCTTTTCCGTTTGATTTGATAAATACGATATCATTCCCTGGCGTACCAGGAGGTAAATTCCCTGGTCGTACTAGATACGTTGCGTTATCGATAAATTGAAATATGTCTTTTTTATCCCACGTATGGTTCCCCATCGTTACGGCATTCGTACCCCATTCTAAAAAGTTTTTGTAAATCTTCTCTGTTAATCCTTTACCACTTGCTGCATTTTCTCCGTTCACAATTGTAACATGTGGATTATATTTTCCTTTTAATTTTGGCAAATACTGTTGTACCATATCTCTTCCAGGTGAACCCACAATATCTCCGATGAATAATATTTTCATTGATTAATTCCTTTCTTCACTTCTGTAAAATTGTAAAGTTAATAAATAAAGTGACCATAATGGTCACTTTATTTAGCATATTCTACAGTTCTAGTTTCGCGAATAACCGTAACTTTAATATGTCCAGGATAATCTAGTTCACTCTCAATTCGTTTACGGATATCACGTGCAACTTTTGATGCTTCTAAATCGTCAATCTCGTCAGGTTTAACGATAATTCTAATCTCTCTACCTGCTTGAATTGCAAATGACTTTTCTACTCCATCATACGACTCAGAAATTTCTTCTAATTTTTCAAGTCTCTTAATGTAATTTTCCAATGTTTCACTTCGAGCTCCAGGTCGAGCAGCAGATAAAGCATCAGCTGCTGCAACAATAACAGAAATTACGGAAGTTGGTTCTTCATCCCCATGGTGTGAAGCTATTGCATTCACCACTACTTCATTCTCTTTATACTTGCTAGCAAGCTCTTTACCTATTTCCACATGACTTCCTTCTACTTCATGATCAATTGCTTTTCCAATATCATGAAGTAATCCAGCTCTTTTAGCCAATGTTTGATCTTCTCCGAGCTCAGCAGCTAGTAATCCAGATAAATAAGCTACTTCAGTAGAATGCTTTAATACATTTTGTCCATAACTTGTTCTGTATTTCAAACGCCCGAGAATTTTAACTAAATCTGGGTGAAGACCGTGTACTCCCACTTCAAAAGTGGTTTGCTCACCGTAATCGCGTATATATTCATCCACTTCACGTCTTGATTTATCGACCATTTCCTCTATTCTAGCTGGGTGAATACGACCGTCTTGCACTAATTTTTCTAATGCAATTCTTGCAATTTCTCGACGGATTGGGTCGAATCCAGAAAGAATAACTGCTTCAGGTGTATCATCAATAATTAAATCAATTCCGGTTAATGTTTCAAGTGTTCGAATATTTCTACCCTCTCGACCGATAATGCGACCTTTCATCTCATCATTAGGAAGATTAACAACAGATACCGTTGTTTCAGCTACATGGTCAGCAGCACAACGTTGAAGCGCAAGTGAAAGAATATTTTTAGCCTTTTTATCTGCTTCT
Organism: Gracilibacillus sp.; assembly: GCA_029268495.1. GTDB lineage: Bacteria > Bacillota > Bacilli > Bacillales > Amphibacillaceae > Gracilibacillus > Gracilibacillus marinus. The sequence goes on along the minus strand of JAJUGF010000044.1, from coordinate 2,030 downwards.
TCTTTTGCTCTGTTTTCAGCTTCTTTAATTATTAGTGCTGTTTCATGCGTAACTTCTTCTTCCACACGTTGTAAAATTACTTGTTTTGCTTGTTCTGTTGTATAACCAGAGATACGCTCTAGTTCTGTTTGTTGCTCGCTTAACATTTCTCCAACTTTGCTTTCCATTTCTTCAATTTGTTGTTGTTTTTCAGTTAGCGAACTTTCTTTTTTCTCTAACATTAACTCACGCTTGTCCAACGTTTGATCTTTACGATTCAAATTTTCTTCTTTCTGCATGAGACGACTTTCAAGCTTCTGAATTTCTACTCTACGTTCGCGAAGCTCTTGTTCAGCTTGTTGTCGAATTCTGTGATTTTCATCCCTTGCCTCTAGTAATGCTTCTTTTTTCGCTACTTCAGCATTTTTGTGGGCTTCTTCAACAATTTGTTTCGCCAAATCTTCTGCACTCGAAATCTTCTTCTCCGCAATTCTTTTTCGAATCGAATAACCAACAACAATACCGACAAATGCAAGCAAAATGGAGATGAGTACAACATAAATTAAGTCCATAATTTCACCTCCTCTTGCTATAAACTTGTACAAAATTTTTAAAGTCGGCATGTACAATGAATATTTTTTTAAATGTAATGTATAACAATTTAAAAATTATACATTTTAATTTTAATCTTCCATTTACTTGATGTCAAGGATTGGAGAATCTTTCGATAGAAATCCTTAAAAAATCTGTATATATAACTAAAAAAACAGTCCAAATTTCTTTAAAATGGACTGTCTTTTTATTAAACTTATTCTTCGTCTAATTGTAATTGTTCTTCTGCTTGATTTTCTGCATTTACTTCATCTAGTCCATAATGATCTCGAATTGCTAGATGAATTTCTGAAGCGATTTCTGGATGTTCTTTCAAAAATTGTTTTGCATTCTCTCTACCTTGACCTAAGCGTTCTTCATTATATGAATACCATGCACCACTTTTTAGTACAATATCTAAATCGGCACCAATATCTAATATCTCACCTTCATGTGAAATACCTTCACCATACATAATATCAACTTCAGCTTGTTTGAAAGGTGGTGCAACTTTATTTTTTACTACTTTAATACGTGTTCTATTTCCGACCATATCATTTCCAATTTTTAATGTTTCTGCACGTCTTACCTCAAGTCGAACAGAAGAATAGAATTTAAGCGCACGACCACCTGGCGTTGTTTCAGGATTCCCAAACATAACCCCAACTTTTTCACGAATTTGGTTAATAAAGATTGCTGTTGTTTTTGATTTATTAATTGCACCAGATAATTTACGTAAGGCTTGAGACATTAATCGTGCTTGTAACCCGACATGAGAATCTCCCATTTCACCTTCAATTTCTGCTTTAGGTACTAATGCTGCTACAGAGTCAATGACAACCATATCAACAGCACCACTTCTAACAAGGGCTTCTGCGATTTCTAATGCTTGCTCCCCAGTATCTGGTTGAGATAATAGAAGTTCGTCTACATCTACGCCTAATTTTCTTGCATAAACTGGATCAAGTGCGTGTTCAGCATCAATAAATGCTGCTTGCCCACCTGCTTTTTGCGCTTCTGCAATTGCATGTAGTGATACTGTTGTTTTACCAGAAGATTCAGGACCATATATTTCAATAACACGTCCACGTGGGTATCCGCCAACTCCTAAAGCAATATCTAATGTAATAGAACCACTAGGTACAGTAGATACTCGTTGTTCTGCTTGCTCTCCTAGTTTCATTATAGAACCTTTACCGAATTGCTTTTCTATTTGTTTTAACGCCTGGTCTAAGGCTTGTTTACGATCACTCATTAATAATTCCTCCTTTAAATTCCCTAAGTAATATCTTATATTGTTTCAGAGAATTTATCAAGCAAAAAAACGAATAAATGTTCCCTTTTTTTATTGCATTTATGAACAAAACTAGTAGATTATTATAAAATAAGCACATTTTCTTAAAAGATTCTAAAGAAAATGTGCTTGAAATGATTATTTTATTAATTGATATAACCTTTCC
>JAJUGF010000043.1 GCA_029268495.1 Gracilibacillus sp. | reverse complement strand
CTTTGTCATTCCATGTAATTGCAGGCTTTCTTCTTGATATCATTACAACATCGTAGTTTAATGCATCTAATTTCTGTTTGATATACTCACCAATAAATCCAGAACCACCAGCTAAGACTACTTTTGGCTTTGTTGTCAATTGTTCCACCTCCAGTGTTTTCCTAAATTCTATCATATAATGACTAACTATATATGTAAAAAAATCTGAAAATTAATGAAAGGTTTGCTATAATATACTATTAATTAGTTAGTAATAAAAAGGAGAGTGTCGTAATGTCTAAGCGAGCTTTGATTAATATTGATTATACATATGATTTTGTGGCTAGTGATGGTGCATTAACTTGTGGTGAACCAGGTCAATTCATTGAAAAAACAATTACTGCGATTACAAATGCATTTATTGAAGCAAAAGAAATGACTGTTTTTGCTGTCGATGTACATGATAAGAATGATTCCTATCATCCAGAAACAAAATTATTTCCTCCTCACAATATTAGAGATACACACGGAAGAACGTTATATGGGGAATTAAAAAGGGTATATGAAAAGAATAGCCAAGAAAAACATGTATATTATATGGATAAGACGAGATATTCTGCATTTTTAGGAACCAATTTAGAGTCTTTACTTCGCGAACGCGGAATTACTGAACTGCATCTAGTAGGTGTATGTACAGATATATGTGTCTTACATACAGCAATGGATGCATATAATAAAGGATTCGATATTGTTATTTATAAGGACGCAGTAGCTTCTTTTAATGAAAAAGGACACGATTGGGCACTTGGACATTTTGCGGATGCACTAGGAGCAACTGTGAAGGAATTTGGAGGAAAGATTAATGACATCATATGAAGACGATAGTTTAATGCTACATACAGATTTGTACCAAGTAAATATGGCTGAAACGTATTGGCGCGATGGTATGGCAAATAAAAAGGCAGTTTTTGAACTTTATTTTCGCAAATTACCATTCGATAATGGATATGCGGTATTTGCTGGATTAGAACGGATATTAGATTTTATTAATAATTTTGGATTTACAGAAAGTGATTTAACCTATTTGAAAGAAATTGGTGGGTATGAAGATGATTTCCTCGACTATTTAAGACAAATGAAATTTAGTGGCACGATTCGCTCCATGAGAGAAGGAGAAGTTGTTTTTGCAAATGAACCGTTAATCCGAGTAGAAGCACCATTAGCAGAAGCACAATTAATTGAAACACCATTACTTAACATTGTGAATTATCAAACATTAATTGCAACAAAAGCTGCAAGAATTAAACATGTTGTTGGAGATAATGTGGTGATGGAGTTTGGCACAAGACGAGCACATGAGATGGATGCGGCAATATGGGGAACTAGAGCGGCATATATTGGTGGATTTTCAGCAACGAGTAATGTCCGTGCTGGGAAGCTTTTTGGTATACCAATAGCAGGCACGCATGCGCATTCGATGGTGCAAGCATATAGAAGCGATTATGAAGCATTTAGAAAATATGCTAGTACTCACGAAGATTGTGTCTTTTTAGTAGATACATATGACACACTTCGTTCCGGTGTTCCAAATGCGATTCGAGTAGCAAAAGAATTTGAAGGAAAAATTAATTTTAAAGGTATACGTCTTGATAGTGGTGATATGGCATATTTATCAAAGAAGGCTCGGAAAATGTTAGATGAAGCTGGTTTTAAAGATGCTCAAATCATAGCTTCGAATGACTTAGATGAATATACTATTTTAAATTTACAAGCCCAAGGTGCAGAAATTGATATGTATGGAATAGGGACGAAATTAATTACAGCATACGATCAAGCTGCATTAGGTGGTGTCTACAAATTAGTGTCCATTGAAGAAAATGGAAAAATGGTAGATACAATTAAAATCTCTGCAAATCCAGAGAAGGTAACGACACCAGGTAGTAAAAGAGTGTATCGTATAATTAACAATGTAAATGGTCACTCGGAAGGTGATTATATTGCACTAGATAATGAAAGACCTCAAGACGAAGAAAGGTTGAAAATGTTTCATCCTATTCACACATATATTAGTAAGTTTGTTACAGATTTCACAGCAAAAGATCTCCATGAAGATGTGGTATTAGATGGGGTAGTAACATATGAATCACCTAGTCTTGAAGAAATTCAAAATTATGCCAATGAAAATTTAAGCTTATTATGGGAAGAATATAAGCGAACAATGAAACCAGAAGAATATCCAGTAGACTTAAGTGAACTATGTTGGGAAAACAAAATGGAACGAATCAAAGAAGTGAAAACAAGAGTAAAAGGAATGGTTGAATCTTAATAAAGGAGTGATACGATGCGTAAGTTACAAAAGCAAATTATTTCAGATCTTAAAGTTTCACCAGAAATTGATCCAAAAGTTGAATATAGACGAAGTGTTGATTTTGTGAAAGCATACTTAAGTAAACATACTTTTCTTCGTAGTGTAGTTCTAGGGATTTCAGGTGGCCAAGATTCCACACTAGCAGGATATATTTGTCAGGCTGCAGTAAATGAATTAAATGAAGAACGAAAGGACACAACCTATGAATTTATCGCTGTTCGTTTGCCATATGGGGAACAAGCAGATGAAGAGGATTGTATCGATGCCCTTCAATTTATTCAGCCAAGTAGGACAATTAGAGTTAATATTAAAGAAGCGGTAGATGCAAGTGAAAAAGCAATAATAGAGTCAATAGGATCAATTAGTGACTTTATAAAAGGAAACACAAAAGCTCGTGAACGTATGAAGGTTCAATATGATCTGGCTGCAGCACTTCAGGGCGTCGTTGTCGGTACAGATCATGCAGCAGAAGCAGTTACAGGATTTTATACAAAGTATGGGGATGGAGCAGCCGATATTGTCCCATTATATCGTTTGAATAAACGACAAGGTAGAGCGATTTTGAAAATGTTAGGTTGTCCAGAACACCTTTATTTAAAAACGCCAACAGCCGACTTAGAAAGTGATAAGCCACAATTGCCAGACGAGGTTGCTTTAGGTGTTACCTATGAAGCGATTGATGATTATTTGGAAGGTAGAGAAGTGAGTGAACAAGACGCAGAAACGATAGAAAATTGGTATATAAAAACAAGACATAAACGAGAAGATCCAATTGATGTTTTTGCTGATTGGTGGAAATAGATGATAAATAAACACAACTTCAACAGAACTAATTACTGTTGAAGTTGTGTAAGTAATGTATCATATACATAGCTTAAGAAATATTGCTTCATTGACAGATAAAAATGACTATGTTATATTTATCTTGAATTCGAGATAATTAGGAGATGAGCGAATGAAAGGGTTAAAAGGAATTCATCACATCACAGCAATCACTAGTAGTGCAGAAAGAAATTATCAATTTTTCACATATATATTAGGAATGCGTCTTGTTAAGAAGACAGTCAATCAAGATGATATTCAAACATACCATTTATTTTTTGCAGATGATAAAGGTAGTCCAGGTACAGACATGACTTTTTTTGATTTTCCCGGTATTCCAAAAGGGTCACATGGAACGAATGAAATTTATAAATCTTCTTTTCGAGTACCGAGTGACAAAGCTTTAGACTATTGGGAAAAACGCTTTGATCGTCTCCAAGTTCGTCACAGTGGGATAAAAGAGTTGTTTGGTAAAAAGACATTGTCCTTTGTGGATTTTGATGATCAACAATACCAATTAATTTCTGATGAGCATAATAAAGGAGTAAAATCAGGTACACCTTGGGCGAATGGTCCAATCCCTTTAGAATATGCAATTACTGGATTAGGTCCAATATTTGTAAGGATTCAGGACTTTTCTTATTTTAAACAAGTAATGGAAAAAGTATTACAGTTTAATGAGATAGCAGTCGAAGAAGGCAAACATCTATTTGAAGTTGGGGAAGGCGGAAATGGTGCACAGGTAATTGTAGAAGAGAATAAAGTATTGCCAAATGCATTGCAAGGATACGGAACTGTACACCATGCGGCATTTCGTGTAGAGGATAAAGAGACATTATTAGAATGGGATGAACATTACAGAAAATTTGGTTTCCAAACATCTGGTTATGTGGATCGCTTCTTCTTTAAATCACTGTACACTCGTGTAGCTCCACAAATATTATTTGAACTAGCAACAGATGGCCCTGGATTTATGGGAGATGAAGATTACGAAACATTGGGAGAAAAGCTATCTCTACCACCATTCTTAGAAGACAAACGAGATCAGATTGAGGGAATGGTGAGACATATAGATACAGTAAGAAGTGAAAAAACAATCGACAAAGAATACGAATAATAGATAAAAATCCGAACAGTACACATGTGCAAACATGATCTCTGTTCGGATTTTTGCATTATCGATACTCTAGTTCTACGTTTTCTTCTAAATACGCTTCTAATCTATTAAATTCTTCTTCATATATATACTTTGTAGCCCAGCCGAATAATTTTGTCATTACTTTATAGTACCAGTTGCTAGGAATAATACTTACAATGATACTTAGGTTTGTAAAATGACCGTCTCTACTAAGAAGGTACTTTGTTATACTTGTCCCTTCTTTGGAAGTTGCTTCTATCGTAATTTTATATGGTGCTTCATATTCTGTGATGATACAATCCACAGATATTTCTTTTTTGTCTATTTTTTGTATTGAAGTAAATTTTGTTCCTACATCCAGTACTTTTGTATCATTTTCGTAAATGTTATTAATAATAAATTGATTCCAAAGTTTAATCTTTTCGTCATCATTCACATAATCAAAGACAACATCAATTGATTGGTTAATGGTACGATCAAATGTATACACAATAATTTCTTTCATGTGCTTTTGTGCTCCTCATCTATAAAGTATGTAAATTTTACTATTCCAGAGATAATTATATGAAATGATTAATCAAATGGGAAGAGTACTTTCCTAATTAATAATAAATGATGAAATAATTACAATCAATGTAAAAGTTAATGAGATTTCATACTATAGTAATAGGTCATCATCATCTTTTTTATTAACAGAAAATTCTGTATTCTTATCTATGAGGAGTTAATAGAGGAGGTAGAAAAGGTGGAGAAAGTAAATGTTTCGTTAAGAAATCAATCATTTTACCTAAATTATGCTCGTGGATATGAGAATAGTAAAGATATGAACAACTACCATCTACATCAAGATTACGAGATATTCTATATGATCGAAGGGGAAAAGGCTTTTACAATTAACGGAACAGATTGGGTTGCTAAAAGTGGCCATTTATTATTCATCAACAAGAATGTACTTCATAAATCGAAAGTAAACGATGAAAGGTATCAACGTATTGTGCTGAATTTTAAAGAGAGCTTTCCTTTTAAAGAAGATATTCCACTTATTATCAAACTATTTCATCATGGACCTCTTATGTTAGCAATCACAAAAGAACAAAGCCACTTTATTAAATTGTTGTTCGAAAAAATGTTATCAGAATATCATACAACAAAAGGTCGCAATGAATACTATTTGAGGCTATTGTTATCACAGTTACTGATTGAATGTGATAGATTAAAGTATGTGGAAACAAACACGAGATTACATAAATATGGTAACAGAACGAATTATACTGTGATTAATGAGATCATCATGTATATTAATGCAAACTACGATACAGATTTAACCTTAGCTCATCTATCCAATCAATTTTTCCTTAATCAACAATATATTAGTCGAATGTTTAAACAGTCTACAGGCTGTAGTTTTATAGAATATGTCAACGCGATTCGAGTGAACGAAGCGAAAAGATTGTTAATTGAAACAGATAAAAAAATTGCACATATTGCTAAGTTAGTAGGATATACGAGTCATGTCCATTTTTGGCGAATATTTAAATCACTAACTGGAGATTCTCCAAATGATTATAGAGATTCTTACGTTAAAATGTAATCGCTTACCATTAATGTGCATGCAAAGTGTATGGAGGGGTTTAGCGAATCCGATATTTTGATAAAAACATTCAATCTAATAGGTGGATGCCTAATCAGTGAGAGAAATGTCCTTCATTGATTAGGCAATGCCATATTGAAATCAATAAGGAACAACTGTTAGTAATAACGAACGAATAGATGCAATGCCAAGTATTGTTTGTTGATTTGTAATTACAATGTCATCATACATCTCTTCTGTAGGTCGATTCATTGCCTTTATCACTAAATCTTCAAGAGGCCTAGACATTTCAAATGAGAGGAAATTTTTCTGCATGAATGAAGATACTGGTTCTCCCATAAATAGATTATATTCATGCATCGAGCGAAAATGTTTATCGAGTTGTTTACGACTGATAATTCCAACTGGTTGCAAATCACTTGTTATAATCATAGTGGTCATTGGAAAGTTACTTTCAAATAACTGTTTTATTACTTCAATTTTTGTATCGCATGTGGTTAAAATAGTTCCTTCTACAATATCGATAATAGTGTTTCTCACTTCATACCTCCTAAGTTAATTTGATAATACATACAGTACTCTGAATAAATAGAAAGTGTGTTTGGATAATTATAGTTTATAATAGGGTACTTAGTATGGATGTATCTATATTAATATCTAGTATAATTGGAATATATTAATTTAATATTACATTTATGTAAATTTATTGGAATTACTCTTTTTAGCAAAGAATTAATATTTTTGCTAAACTAATACTAGTCTAGCTTTATATTGTAACTAGACAGAAATAAAACGGAAGTAAGTGAGAAGGAAGGATGTTCAAGATGACATCAAATGATACATTACAAGCAATTACACCCCAATATGATCCTTGGGAAGCATATATGGACGTAAAAGAATTCGGAGAAATGCGATTGACAAATGTAGAATTTACCACTACACATTTGTGTAATATGAGGTGTGCACATTGTGCAGTTGGATATACATTAAGGGATAAAGACCCAGAAGCATTACCATTTGACCTATTAAAAAGAAGGTTAGACGAAATTCCTGACTTGCGTACATTAAGTATTACTGGTGGAGAGCCAATGATGTCGAAAAAGTCAGTGAGGGAATATGTCATTCCATTACTTCGTTATGCACATGAGCGTGGAGTTCGGACACAGATTAATTCTAACTTAACATTACCATATGAACGTTATGAAGCAATCATTCCGTATTTAGATGTTTTACATATATCTCATAATTGGGGAACGCCTGATGAATTTGCAGAGACTGGTTTTGCGAATATGGAGCGAAAGCCGACGAGCAGTAATCGGAAGAAATACTTTGAACGAATGGTAGAGAATTCGCAACGATTAGCTGAAAATGGTGTGATGGTATCTGCGGAAACGATGCTTAATAAAAGAACTTTCCCATATTTAGAATCCATCCATGACCATATCATAGAAATGGGATGTAGCCGACATGAAGTACATCCAATGTATCCAGTTGATTTTGCAAGTAATTTAGAGACATTAACGTTACAGGAAATGCAAGAAGGAATTATTCGGTTGCTCAACCATCGAAATCAGGATATTTGGATGTTGTTTGGAACACTACCAATATATCCTTGTAATAAAAGCAAAGAGGAATTAGCTTTAATGCAAAGATTGTACAAAGAGAAAAATGTGACAGTGCGTAATGATCCAGATGGGAGATCACGCTTAAATGTAAATATATTTAGTGGGGAAATAATTGTGACTGATTTTGGTGACCAAGAAGAACCATCTTTAGGTAATATACAAACAACATCCTTGCCAGATGCTTATGGTAAATGGATGCAGTCAAAAACAGCTCAATCGCTAAACTGTCACTGTCCACAGGTACATTGCCTTGGTCCAAATATTTTAGTGAAGAATACGTATTATAAAGACATTGATTTTAGTAATAGAAAAGCTCAGATTACAAAATGATGCATAGAAGATAACTATCAATATGACATTTGTCATGTTGATTTACTGACATCTGTGTCTTACGAAAGTGTGCATCTTTTCGGTACAATTACTTTAAAGTAGTAAAAGTATCGGAAAGAGGGATGAACATGAGCAAGCAAAAACAAGCACAACTTCGTAAAGACGTAATGCCATATGCTACCTCACAGACAAAAAGAAGTTTGATTCAAATAGCAAATACAATTGTTCCATTTTTTATATTATGGTTTTTCGCATATCAGAGTTTATCTATTTCCATTTGGTTAAGTTTGCCGTTCTCTATTTTGGCAGCAGGTTTCATGGTTCGTACGTTTATTATATTCCATGACTGCGCACATCAATCATTTTTCCAAAATAAAAAATGGAATCGAATTTTAGGTACCATTACTGGAGTTTTAACTCATTTTGCTTTTGAAAAATGGAAAAGGGAACATTCCATTCATCATGCTACAAGTGGTAATTTAGACCAAAGAGGCACAGGCGATATTTGGATAATGACAGTGGAAGAATATAAAAATGCAAGTCGTTTTGAAAAGTTACAATACCGATTATATCGTCATCCACTTGTTATGTTTGGGTTAGGTCCATTCTTATTATTTTTGTATGAGAATAGAGTAAATCGAAAAGATGCACGTAAGAAAGAACGAATCAATACGTATATCATTAATATATCTTTATTAATTGTGTATACGGTTATGTACTTTACATTAGGTTGGGAAGCAATCGTATTTGTTCAATTACCGATTGCTTATGTTGCAGGAGTGTTAGGGATTTGGTTGTTTTATGTTCAACATCAATTTGAAGATTCGTATTTTGAACATGAGTCAGAATGGGATTATGTAAAAGCAGCAGTTGATGGAAGCTCGTATTATAAGCTACCTAGATGGTTAGAGTGGATGACGGGGAATATTGGATATCACCATGTGCATCACTTAGCGCCACGAGTTCCTAATTATAATTTAGAAAAAGCACATACCGAAACACCACCATTGCAAAAGGCGACAACCATTACATTAAAAACAAGTTTAGAGTCGATTCGATTTAGATTATATGATGAAGATCAAAAAACATTTATTAGTTTTAAAGAGTTGAAAAAAAGCAATGTTTTACGTACGAAGAAAACCATTGCTACACCAACAAAGCAAACACAAACACTTCGTTAAATGATTTTAATTTGGCTGGTTATTAGTTCAGGAATGTACTGAACTATCGACCAGCCATTTTTATTTCATTAGTTTGTTGAAGCATTATTATATAATTTTTCTTTTCCTATCTTAGAAGATAAGCTAAGATAAATATATGTGAATGGAAATTCTTATAATAGAAACTTATTTCAATCTGAGGTGGAGAAAATGCAAAATTGGTATCATATTTTCCCTAAAAATACGGGTCTCAGTTTATATATATGGATAATTTTTTGTGTTTTGCCGTTCTACTTTATATTTCGTTCTACATCATTGATTGAAATAGGGCTAGGCATTGTACTAACATTGCTCTTTTTTGCGATTTACTGGATTACTTTTACTTCAAAGGGCTCTTTTCAATATGTAGGATTAAGTATGGAACTTGTTATTAATTTAGCGATGGTATTTTTGTTCAGTTATGTATACTTTGCATTGTTTATTGCCTTTTACATAGGTAATTTGCGAGGAAAAGCAGCGTTTGTAACATTTTATGTTATCCATTTAACTACTACAGTACTTGCGATTATCGGTGTATTTCTGATTGATTATGGGACAATAATTGGTCAATTGCCGTTTTTAATTATGACAATATTGGGCATTATTTTAATTCCTATAAATAGATATAACAGGTTGAAACAAGATGAACTTGAAGGGAAATTAGAAGATGCCAATCGTAAAATTGCGAGACTTGCGATTATGGAAGAAAGGCATCGTATTGCTAGAGATTTACACGATACATTAGGGCAGAAATTATCCATGATTGGCCTTAAAAGTGAATTAGCGAAAAAATTAATTAGTAAAGAACCAACTAGTGCAGAAATAGAACTGGATGATATTCAAAAAATCGCTCGCCAAGCATTAAAAGAAGTTAGAGAGATGGTTTCTAATATGAAAAGCATCCGAATCTTGGACGAATTAGCGCACGTGAAGCAACTACTACATGCAGGTAATATTAAAATGCGGATAGATTTACCACATCAAATTGACCACATTCCATTATTTATTCAGACAGTTTTAAGTATGTGTTTAAAAGAATCTGTTACAAATATTGTAAAACATAGTGAGGCGAAAAATTGTTATATCAAGCTAATAGAAACAGAGGATAGCTTTTTCTTGGAAGTAAAAGATGACGGTATAGGCATTCCAGCTAATTTATCATTTGGAAATGGATTGTACGGTATGCAAGAGAGGTTAGAATTTGTTAATGGCAAGATGGAGTTTGTCCCAGATAAGAAAGGAATGAAGTTGTTCATTGTTATTCCAAATGTAATTAAACAAGGAGAGGAAAATGAATGATTCGTATTGTATTAGCGGAAGACCAGCAATTGTTACTAGGAGCTCTTGGCGCATTACTGGATTTAGAAGAGGACATGCAAATTGTAGGGAAAGCCAATAATGGAGCAGAAGTTATTAGGTTAGTAGAAGAGGAAAATCCGGACATTTGCATTATGGACATTGAGATGCCAGTTATGACAGGTTTAGATGCGGCGGAGCATTTGAAGGATACGACTTGTAAAGTAATTATTTTAACAACATTTGCACGGCCTGGTTATTTTGAAAGGGCACGAACAGCAGGTGTACGTGGGTATTTGTTAAAAGATAGTCCAAGTGAAGAATTAGCAGATTCGATTCGAAAAATAATGAATGGAAAGAAAATATATGCACCTGAGTTAGTAGATCTCGCATTTACAGAATCAAATCCCCTCACATCAAGAGAAATAGATGTGATGCGTCTAATGGCAAAAGGTAAACCTACAAAAACCATTGCGAAAGAACTATTTCTTTCTCATGGTACAGTGAGAAATTATATCTCGGTCATATTAGATAAATTAGAAGTAGATAATCGGGTAGAAGCACTGTCTAAAGTAAATGAAAAAGGCTGGTTAAATTAGAGACTCGTGATAGTCTCTAATTTTTGCTTTTTTATACAAAAAAGCATACAATATCCTTCGGGACTAGAAATAGTATGTTATTTTATCATCATAAGTGTTAGTTGCTTACAGGAAGGAAGGTGTAACGGATGACTACAAAAATTGAAAAGCGTGGGACAATTGTTGCATTATTACTAGCAGGAGCTTTTATTGCTATTTTAAATCAGACATTGATGATTACAGCCATTCCGCCAATTATGGATGAGATGGGGATTACTCCAAATTCAGCACAATGGTTGACGACAATATTTATGTTAATCAATGGTATTATGATACCTATTAGTGCATTTTTGATTGATCGTTTTACTACAAGGCAATTATTTATTACAGCAATGAGTATATTTGCATTAGGAACATTGGTTGCGGCATTAGCGCCAAACTTCGCTATATTGTTAGCAGGGAGAGCCATTCAATCTGCAGGAGCAGGGGTAATGCTACCATTAATGCAGACAGTATTCTTAATGATATTCCCTGTCAATAAACGTGGAAGTGTGATGGGATTAGTTGGTTTAGTCATTTCATTTGCACCAGCAATTGGTCCAACATTATCTGGTTGGATAACGGAATTATATTCTTGGAGAGTGTTATTTCTTATCATCTTACCTATTGCCATTATTGATATCGTTATTGCGTATTTTGTAATGAAAAACGTTACTGAAGTATCTAAACCAAAAGTGGATGTCCTTTCCATCATTCTTTCATCATTTGGTTTTGGTGGCTTACTATATGGATTTACAAGTGCGGGGAATGTAGGTTTCGGTTCACCTATTACGATTGCAGTATTAGCGATTGGATTATTATCGTTAATTCTATTTATTATAAGACAATTGAAATTAGAGCATCCGATGTTAGAATTCCGAGTATTCAAATATTCCATTTTCCCTTTTACTATCGTTATAGGGATGATTTCCTTTATGGGTCTTATCGCTGTAGAAACGTTAATACCACTATACATGCAAGATGCTCGTGATTTTACACCTGTAGATGCAGGACTAGTTATCTTACCAGGTGCACTCATTACAGGGTTAATGTCCCCAATTACAGGAAGAATCTTTGATAAGGTAGGGGCAAAGTGGTTAGTAATACCAGGTCTTGTTTTAATGACAATTGGAACATTTATGTTTTCTAACTTAGATGACCAAACAACTACTACGTACATGACCATTGTATTTGCGATTCGAATGTTCGGTATGTCCATGGTTATGATGCCAATTGCGACAGCAGGATTGAACCAATTACCGAATCGATTAATCGCACACGGTGCAGCAATGGATAACACTTTAAAAAACGTGTCTGCATCGATAGGAACAGCTGTATTAGTAACTGTATTAACAACATCGGAATCTATTGCTGAGAAAAGCGGAGAGGCTTTCCCAGGTATAGTTGGTTCAAATACCGCATTTCTGTGGTTATCGATTCTTACATTAGTTGGATTGATTGTTTCTTTCTTCGTAAGATATAAACAACCTGAAAATATAGAATAAACTTAGACAAATACAAAGAGAGGGCACTAAATGATTAATTAGTGCCCTCTTTTGTGTTTAGGTATAGCTAATTCCATAAAATTTGATGTTAATTTCTCTAATTCCTCTTGCATTACTGTTCCTTTCATAGGTAGACCATGTCCCGCAATAATCATGTTTGGTTGTAATTGGGCTAATTTTCGTACAGATTCTTCT